>NZ_JBZAYE010000999.1:0-1826 GCF_058244205.1 Variovorax sp. 20P10.2.4 | reverse complement strand
GGCCCACAGCGCGAGGTTGCGCGCGGTGTCGCCCGAGATGCCGGCCTGGATGGCCGCGACGTAGGCCGCGTTGATCGGCGCCGTCTGGTGGTTGGCGAAGAACAGCCGCCAGCTGCAGGCCACGACCACGATCGCCACCGCGAAGCCCACCATGCCGGCGATCATCTGTTCGCGCCGGCCCGCGGTCTCGAAGGCCGTGCCCGAGGTCTCGCCGCGCAGCAGGTGGCCGGCCTTGAGGTCGTAGCCCATGTCGGCAAAGGCCGGCCCGGTGGCGGCCGAGAAGCCCGCTAGCACCACCAGTGCCTCGGGCGGAAAGCCGATCAGGATGCCGATCAGGAGCGAGATCAGCGCCACCGCGAAGGCCGGGAACCAGCCCGAATGCATGGCCGCGATGCCCACGATCAGCTCGTGCACGAAGGCCGCGAAGGTGCCGTAGAGCACGAAGCCCACGAGCATGCCCGGCGACATGCCGTGGTAGACGCCCGTGCCCACGGCCAGCAGCACCATGATCGCGAGGTAGCCGATGCCGCCCAGGCGCAGCGAGCGGCCCAGCGCGCGGGCGCCGCGCGCATCGGGCGCGCCTGCAGTGACGCCGTGCTTCTTCAGCACCACGCGGCCCACTTGCGCCAGCGCCACGATGCCGGCGCCGATCATCATCCCGTGCGGCAGGTAGAGCGCGCCGATGTCGATGCCCGTCAGCGGCAAGGCGTAGCCGCGCACCAGCAGTCCGATGCCGAATGCCGTCATCGCGCCCAGGCCGCCGATCAGCGCCACGCCGAAGGCCGACATCGGCAGCTTGAACACCGCGCCCAGCGCGCCCGTGGCCAGTCCGCCCAGCAGCGGCCAGGTCTGCTTGCCGCCACCGTCGCCGGCCTTGATCGCCTCGGCCGCCGCGATGCCCAGCGGCCACGGGTTCTTCGCGGGGAAGGCCGGCGTGTCGAACATGCGGTAGAGCAGCCAGGCATCGAGCAGCATCGCGAGGCTCACGCCGACCAGCATCGGCACCACCATCTCGGGCAGGCCGAACAGGAACGGGATGCCGATCGGCAGGAACAGGCTGTTGGCCGCGCCGAAGGTGGCCGACGAGATGCTGGTCTGCGCGAGGTTCTGCGCATGCACCGAGCGGAAGCCGCGGAACATGGCCAGCGGCACGCGCGCCAGGGTCATGGCCGCGAGCGCGCCGATCAGCGAGGTGCTCGGCGTGATGCCCAGGCTCGCGAGCATCTGGATGCCGACGATGGCGCCGAACACGCTGAGCACCAGCGTGAGGACCAGGTTGGCCGGTGCCAGGGCCTTGGGGTGCAGCGCGGGCGAGTTGTGGTCGTGCAGCGGCGCGAGCGCCGTGGCCTCGGTATCGATGCTCATCTTTTCAGTAGTTCCATTTTTTGGAACTTGATGCAATAATGTTGAACCGCATCATAGGACCGGTCCGGGCGCTGTCAAGCGCGGTTCACCCGAGCCCGCATCCCGCCCCTGCCTTTGTCGCGCGCCGAACCTATGATTCCCTCGATCCACCGACCCCAGATATGAGCACCCTCGCCAACGCCATGGACGTCCTGAAACTGATCGCGCGCCTGCGCCGCGACATCACGGTGACGGACGTGGTGAACGAGCTGGGCCTGCCCAAGAGCTCGGCCTCGCGCACGCTGAGCATGATGGCCGGCTACGGTTTCCTCGACCGCGATGCCGCCACGCGCGCCTACCGGCCGGGCGGCGTGATCATGGAAGCCTCCTACCACTTCCGCGCCTCGCGCAACGCCGCCTCGCTGGTGGAGGAGGCGCTCGCCGCGCTGGTCGACCAGACCCGCTTCACGGGCTACATCAAC
>NZ_JBZAYE010000998.1:0-1833 GCF_058244205.1 Variovorax sp. 20P10.2.4 | reverse complement strand
CACCGGCCAAGTCCTCGTCGGGCTTCGACGACATGGACGACGACATTCCGTTCTGATCGGACAGTGCGGCGAGGGCTTGCCTCTCGCCGCCTCCGCCAGCCGGCCAAGGGCCGATCGCCATGCGCGATCGGCCCTTTTTCTTTGCGCCGTCCAGCCTGGGAAAAGCGTGAGGCCGAAAAAGGAAGGGATTTCTATAGTGGAAATACTTTCCAATTCTGCTTATGATCGTCCGCAGCCGGGCCCTCTGGCCCTGCGCTTTCAGCCCTGGAGACGATCCGTGCCACTGCCTCGCCCGTTGTCCGTGTCCGATCTGCGGCGCGTGCCGAACGCGCCGTCCTGAGCGTTCGCCCGCGCCCCGCGCTTTTTTCGCGCACCTGCTTCCGCCGTCGCAACCGCAGCTTCCTTCGCTCGCCGAGGGAGGACGGCCTGCTGCACCCGGTCGAGGCAGGGCGCTGCTTTCCCGCTTTCCCGTCTGAGGCCGGCATTCCTTGGTGCTTCGTCGGCTGCTTCCCCGGCCATCGGAAGCAGCCGAGCCATCCCGGCAGGGCGCGCCCGCGCGGCCCCGGCCACGACTACAAGTAGGAGACTTCGTGAAACCAGCTCATTCCCTGACCCTCGGCCTCGTGTCGAGCGCGGCGCTCGCCTTGGTCCTGACCGCCTGTGGCGGCGGCAGCGGCGGCGGTGCCGGCTTCGTGCCGGTCGCGGTGGCGCCGCCACCGCCGCCCGCGGCGCCCGAAGAACCGGTGGACGACCGACCCACCGATCCCGTGGCCGAGGCGCCCGACACCAGCTTCGACACCTACTACAACGTCTGCCGCGGCACCGACCCCAAGTGCTACAACGACTGGGGCGCGTTCGCCACCACGCCCGACCGCGTGCTGATCTACTCGCGCACCGCCGGGCCGCGCCACGCCAACCTCGGCACGCCGATGGGCACGGGCCTCAACCCGGTCATGAACCCCGACAACGTGATGCAGGCCGGCCTGGTGCGCATGCTCAAGGACGCGGGCATCACGGCCGACTGGACCGAGGACGTGGCGGTGCTCGGCAGCCGCATCAACAACTACAAGGCCGTGATCTTCGCGAGCTCGAACCGCGACACGCTGTGGAACGGCTCGGTCGCGACCAGCAACGACGCCGCGCGCACGGCGCTGCGCAACTACATGCGCCGCGGCGGCGGCTTCGTCGGGCTGCACAACGCCTTCGGCGCCGAATACAACTGGCCCTATTACGAAGGCCTGCTGGGCAACGCCAACTTCTACAACCACGGGCCCAACCGCTCGGGCGACGTCGAGATCATTGCCGACGACCCCTCCACCGTGGACCTGCCCAAGCGCTTCACCTTCCAGGACGAGTGGTACAACCTCGCGCCGTTCCCGACCAACGTGAAGTTCCTCGCCAAGGTCGACACCTCCACGCTCAAGCCGCTGACCTCGCCGCCGCATCCGGGCCATGCGGACTTCCATCCCGTGGCCTGGTGCCAGTACTACGACGGCGGCCGCGCCTGGCTCAGCACGCTGGGCCACAACGACCACTCGTTCAGCGCCAGCTCGACCGGGCCCGGCGCGGACCAGTTCCAGAAGCTGGTGGTGCAGGGCGTGAAGTCGGCCATGGGCCTGACGCCCTTCTGCACCTGATCTGACCCCAGCGGCCTCGCGGCCCGCACGGCGCCCCGGCGCCGTGCGCGCGGTGCTGCGCGCCGCCTTCCTCTTCCCATTGCGGACAACCCTTCCTTCGGAGCGGAGATCTTCACCATGCGACTCACATCACTGGCAGCGACGCTGCTCGCCTGCGGCGCGATCGGCGCACCCCTGCTGCTGGCCGGCTGCGGCG
>NZ_JBZAYE010000997.1:0-1833 GCF_058244205.1 Variovorax sp. 20P10.2.4 | reverse complement strand
CGATGCCGACGCCGCCCTCGACACCGCCGCCACGCGCCAGCCGCTGCGCGGCGAATCGGCCCACTGGGTCACGCGCACCGCGCTGTGCGTCGAGGTGCGCGACCCGCGCCGCGCCAACGGCCCGGCGGCCGAGAAGAAGGGCAGCGCCTCGGGCGTGCTCTACGTCTTCATGCCGCCGCTGGCGCGCCTGGAGGACTACCTCGACCTGGTCGCCGCCGTGGAAGCCACCGCGCGCGAGCTCGGCGTGCGCATCGTGATGGAAGGCTATCCGCCGCCGCGCGATCCGCGCCTGAAGATGCTGCAGGTCACGCCCGACCCCGGCGTGATCGAGGTCAACATCCATCCGGCCCACAACTGGAAGGAACTGGTCGACCACACCGAATTCCTCTACCAGGCCGCGTTCGAGACCCGGCTGTCGGCCGAGAAGTTCATGACCGACGGCCGCCATACCGGCACCGGCGGCGGCAACCACTTCGTGATGGGCGGCGCCACGCCGGCCGACAGCCCCTTCCTGCGTCGGCCCGAGCTGCTGGCCAGCCTGCTGCTGTACTGGCACAACCATCCCTCGCTGAGCTACCTGTTCTCGGGCATGTTCATCGGCCCGACCAGCCAGGCGCCACGCGTGGACGAAGCGCGCAACGACCAGGTCTACGAGCTCGAGATCGCGCTCAAGGAGATCGCGAAGAACCGCGAGCTCTACGGCCAGCACATGCCGGCCTGGCTGGTCGACCGCACCCTGCGCAACATCCTGATCGACGTCTCGGGCAACACGCACCGCAGCGAGTTCTGCATCGACAAGCTCTACTCGCCCGACTCCAGCACCGGCCGCCTCGGCCTGCTCGAGCTGCGCGCCTTCGAGATGCCGCCGCATGCGCGCATGAGCATCGCGCAGCAGCTGCTGATCCGCGCGCTGGTGGCGCGCTTCTGGGACGAGCCCTACAAGGCGCCCGTCACGCGCTGGGGCACCGAGCTGCACGACCGCTTCCTGCTGCCGACCTTCGTCAAGATGGACTTCGACGACGTCATCAGCGAGATGCGCCAGGCCGGCTTCGCCTTCGATCCCGACTGGTTCGCGCCGCACTTCGAGTTCCGCTTCCCGCTCGTGGGCCAGGTGCAGGCGATGGGCGTCGAGCTCTCGCTGCGCAACGCGCTCGAGCCCTGGCACGTGATGGGCGAGGAGGGCTCGGCCGGCGGCACGGTGCGCTACGTCGACTCCTCGCTCGAGCGCATCGAGGTGCGCGTGACCGGCCTCAACGAGAGCCGCCACGTGGTCACCGTCAACGGCCGCGTGCTGCCGCTGCAGCCCACGGGCGTGACCGGCGAGTTCGTGGCCGGCGTGCGCTACAAGGCCTGGAACCCGCCCTCGGCGCTGCATCCGAGCATCAAGGCCCATGCGCCGCTGACGGTGGACCTGGTCGACACCTGGATGAAGCGCTCGCTGGGCGGCTGCCAGTACTTCGTGGCCCATCCGGGCGGACGCAACTACGAGACCTTCCCGGTCAATGCCTACGAGGCCGAGAGCCGGCGCCTGTCGCGCTTCACGCGCACCGGCCACACGCCGGGGCTGATGCGCACGCCGGCTGCCACCATCGAGGTGCCGGGTAGCCGCGAATTCCCGTTCACGCTCGACCTGCGGCGCTGAGCGGCGCCGCGCGCCCGCCGGCCCTTCGGGGTGGCGGGCCGGACGGCCGGCTGTGTCGTGGCGCCCACACCGATGGCTGCGGCGGGCATTTCGCACGCCATCGCCACCGGGGCCGGTGACGGCAATGTGACAATCCCAACCCTGTGGAACCCCTCAACGAATCCCTGTTCGATGCCCAGGCGCTGGATTTT
>NZ_JBZAYE010000996.1:0-1841 GCF_058244205.1 Variovorax sp. 20P10.2.4 | reverse complement strand
CCGAGCGCCTCGATGTCCTTCATCGTGAGTTCGCTGGTCGCGCCGACCAGCAGGTTCACCGGCTTGGGCGCGACCGCCGCGACCACGGCCGCGATCTGCTCGCGCGTCTTGATGCCGGGCGCGTAGAGGCAGTCGGCGCCGGCTTCGGCATAGGCCTTCAGGCGCGCGATCGCGTCGTCGAGGTCGGGCCGGCCGGCGAAGAAGTTCTCGGCGCGGCCGATCAGCAGCGTGTCGCCGCCCACCGCATCGATGGCGCCGCGCGCGGCGCGCATGCGCTCGACCGCGACCTCGATCGGGAACAGCGGCGCGTCGGCATGGCCGGTCGAGTCCTCGATCGACAGGCCGGCCACGCCGGTCTCGACCGCGAGCCGCACGCTCTGGGCCACGGCCTGCGGATCGGCACCGAAGCCGTTCTCGAAATCGGCATTGACCGGCAGCGAGGTGGCCGCCACCAGTTCGCGCAGGTGCGCGAGCACCGCGTCGCGCGCGATGGCGCCGTCGGCCTGGCCATGCGACCAGGCGAAGCCCGAGCTGGTGGTGGCGAGCGCCTTGTAGCCCAGGCCTTCGAGGTAGCGCGCGCTGCCGGTGTCCCAGGGGTTGGGGATGACGAAGCAGCCCTGGGCATGCAGCGCGCGGAAGGCCGCGCGTTTCTCGGCGACGGTGGGGTTCGTGGGGGTCATGGGGTCTGTTCCTTCTTTCGATGAAATTCGATGCAAGGGCGGCGAAAGGCGCGAAGCCGTTCAGGATAAGCCAGCGCCCGGCTGCGGCGCGCCGGGCGGATGGGCCAGCAGGTGGTCGATGAAGGCGCGCACCGCCGGCAGCATGCCGCGGCGCGTGGCGAAGGCTGCCTGGATCTCGCTCGCGGTGCAGGCCCAGTCGGGAAACAGGCGCACCAGGCGGCCCTCGCGCAGCTCGTCGCGGCACAGGATCTCGGGCAGCAGCGCCACGCCCAGGCCCTGCAGCGCCACGTGCCGGAGCGCGAACATGTCGTCGGCGACCAGGCGCGGCACGAAGTCCAGCTCGTGCACCTGCTTTCCCCGCTCCAGCCGCCACAGGTGGCGCTCGCCGGTGTCGGGCAGCGAGAGCATCGGCCAGGCGGCCAGGTCGTCGAGGCTCGCGGGCGTGCCCAGGCGCTCGAGCAGCGCCGGGCTCGCGAGCAGCACGTCGACCGTGCGGCCCAGCGGCCGCGCGACCAGGCTCGAGTCCTCGAACGGCGGACGCCGCACGCGCAGCACCACGTCGACGTTCTCCTGCAGCGGATCGACGCGCCGGTGGCTCACTTCCAGCGAGAGCCGCACCTCGGGAAAGGCGCGCATGAAATCGGGGATCAGCGGCGTGAGCCAGAACTGCGCGAGCGTGAAGGGCGCGCTCACGCGCAGCGGCCCCTGCGGCCGCGCGACGGCCTGGCGCACCACGTCGAAGGCCTCCTCGCCCGCGGCCACCGTGGCCTGGCAGCGCTCGTAGAACTGCTCGCCGACATGGGTCAGCAGCAGCCGGCGCGAACTGCGCTGCAGCAGCCGCACGCCCAGCCGTTCCTCGAGCTGCGCGACGCGGCGGCTCAGGCGCGACTTGGGAATGCCCAGGTGCCGGCTCGCGGCGCTGAAGCCCTGCTGCTGCACCACGTGCGCGAACAGCGCGAGGTCGTTGAAATCGTCCATGTCTCCTGTTCCGCTGGCAGAACGATCCGTTCTTTTTCGGCGGATTGTTGTCGTTTCGTTCCATCAGCATCATCGATCGTCTCTTCTCGGTCAATGTCCACGCCCATGAAAATCGCCAGCTTCCATCACCGCGGTGCCCTTCGCTTCGGCGTGGTCCGAAACGACGACGTGCTCGACGCCAGC
>NZ_JBZAYE010000995.1:0-1849 GCF_058244205.1 Variovorax sp. 20P10.2.4 | reverse complement strand
GCTGGCGCTCGATCCTGCCGTCCTGCCGCCTTCGGCCGATGGCCGTCACCTGTGGCACCTGCGCGACGAATACGGCGAGCCCAGCACGGGCGATGCGCGGATCGAGGCCGATGGCACGCTGAGCTTCGACGTCGAGCTGCAGCCCGGCTACCACCGCCTGTCGATCGAAGGCGCCGAGGGCGAGACCCTGCTGATCGCGACACCGGGGCGCTGCTACCGCCCGCCCTCGCTCGCGCCGGAAGGCGGCGGCCGCGCCTGGGGCCTCGCGGTGCAGCTGCCCGCGCTGCGCTCGCGGCGCAACTGGGGCATCGGCGACTTCGGCGATCTCTCGGAACTGGCCGCGCGCATGGCGCCGCTGGGCGTGGATGCGATCGGCCTCAATCCGCTGCATGCGCTGTTCGCCCACAACCCGCTGCACGCGAGCCCCTACAGCCCCTCGACGCGGCAGCAGATCGACGCGCTCTACATCGCGGTGGAAGCGGTGCCCGACTTCGCCGAGTGCGAGGAGGCGCGGCGCATGGTCGCCGTGCCCGCGTTCCAGACCCGGCTCAAGGCGCTGCGCGCCGCGCCGCTGGTCGACCGCGCGGGCGTGGCGCAGGCCAAGCACGAGGTGCTGCGCTGCCTGTTCGCGCACTTCGAACGCGCGCACCTGGGCCCCGACACCGAGCCCGGCAGCGACCGCGCGCGCATCTTCCGCTCCTTCGTGGCCGACCGCGGCGAGGCGCTGCACCGCCATGCGCTGTTCGAGGCGCTGCAGGCGCATTTCCATGCCGCCGACGCCTCGGTGCATGGCTGGACCGGCTGGCCCGAGGCCTACCGCGACCCGGCCTCGGAGGCGGTGGCGCAGTTCGAGCGCACGCATGCGAGCGAGCTGCACTTCCACCAGTACCTGCAGTGGCTGGCCTCGATGCAGCTGGCGGAAGCCGGGGCGCGCTGCCGCGCGCTCGGCATGCGCGTGGGCCTGTACCTCGACCTCGCGATCTCGGTCGACCGCGCGGGCTCGGATGCCTGGGGTGGCCAGTCGGTGTTCGCGCTCGGCGCGAGCGTGGGCGCGCCGCCCGACGAGTTCAATCCCCAGGGTCAGGGCTGGGGCCTGCCGCCGCTGCGCGCCGACCGCTTGCGCACGAGCGGCTACCGGCTGTTCGCCGACACGCTGCGCGCCAACATGCGCCATGGCGGCGCGCTGCGCATCGACCACGTGATGGGGCTGATGCGGCTGTTCTGGATTCCCGAGGGCAGCTCGCCGCGCGATGGCGCCTACGTGCAGTACCCGCTCGAGGAGATGCTCGCGATCCTCACGCTCGAGAGCCATCGCCACCGCTGCATGGTGATCGGCGAGGACCTGGGCACGGTGGCGCCGCGCGTGCGCGAGGCGCTGGCCCGGGCCGACGTGCTGTCGTACCGCGTGCTCGTCTTCGAGACGCGCGGCAGCGAGTTCCTGCCGCCCGCCGATTACCCGGGCGCGGCGCTCGCGACCTTCGGCACGCACGACCTCGCGACCCTGGCCGGCTGGTGGTCGGGCCACGACCTGCGGCTGCGCGCGCAGCTCGGGCTGTTCCCCTCGCAGGAGCTGTTCGAAAAGCAGCAGGCCGACCGCGCGGCGCAGCGCGTGGGCCTCCTGCGCGCGCTGCATCGGCAGGGCCTGCTGTCGGCCGAGCAGATGGCCGCGGCCGCCACGGCCACGCAGCCCGATGCCGCGCTGACGGCCGCCGTGCATGCCTACATCGGCGCCACGCCCTGCACGCTGGCGATGGTGCAGCCCGAGGACCTGCTGGGCACGCTCGACCAGGCGAACCTGCCGGGCACCACCGACGAGCTGCAGCCCAACTGGCGGCGCAAGCTCGAGGCC
>NZ_JBZAYE010000994.1:0-1852 GCF_058244205.1 Variovorax sp. 20P10.2.4 | reverse complement strand
AGCAGCGCCTGCAGCTGGTCGATCAGGGCCGGCGCGCCGATCGCGGCCTCGATGCGGTCGGGCTGCGCGGCCTGCAGGGCCTCGAGGCCGGCCTGCAGCTGCGGCGCGGAGTAGAGCGGCTCGCCGTTCGCCGCCAGCGTGCCCTGGACCACCGCGATGTCGCGCACGCGGATCGAGCCCACGCCCGGCGCCGCGCCCACCTGGGCGTCGTAGAGGTCGCGCAGCACCATGGTCTCGTCGTTCAACGGCGCGAGCGCGTTCAGGCGCATCGTCGGGTCGTTGTCGTCGTCGGCATCGAGCGTTGGATGTATGCCGTCCCAGAAGCGGTCGAGCAAGCCGGTCAGAAGGCGCAGGCCGGCGACGAAGCCGGGCACGCCCTGCAACCGGGTGGCGGCACGCAGCATCAGCACGGCGGCGCGCACGTCCTTGCTGCGGCGCAGGATGGCGTCGGACTGCTCGGCCACGCTGCGCCAGTCCGGCTCCACCGCGGGAATGACGGTGTCGCCGAACTGCTGTTCGGGCTTGCCCTGCGACGCGGTCACGAGCGCGGTGAAGTCCGCGTCGTACTCGAGGTCGGTGCCGCTCGGCGCGCTGTCGCCGATCGGTGTGAGCAGTGCATCTGCGAGTTCGTTGGTGAGCATGTTGCCTGTTGAATGTGGCTGGTGATAATCAAAGATGCCTCTCAACCGGTCAATGCAACGAAGGGAATAGCATGCGAGCGCTCGGTACACACCATTCGTCCTATGGAGGCCTGCTGGCCACGGCTTCGCGCCGGCACGTGGCGGCCTTCGGCCTCGCTGCCGCGGCGCTCTTTCTCGCGGGCTGCGCGAGCAAGCCGCCCCCCGAAGTGAAGACGCCCGTGTCGCTGACGCTGGTGGCGGGCCCCGATGCCAATCCCGACGCGCGCGGCCGCGCATCGCCGCTCACGGTGCGCGCCTACGTGCTCAAGACGCCGGGCGCCTTCGAGAGCGCCGACTTCTTCTCGCTGTTCGAGAAGGACCAGGCCACGCTCGGCGCCGAGCTGGTGCAGCGCGAGGAAACGCTGCTGCGCCCCGGCGAGAGCCGCAAGTTCGACTTCGTGCTGCAGCCCGACGCCAAGATGATCGGCGTGATGGGCGCGTTCCGCGACCTCGACCGCGCGCGCTGGCGCGAGGTGCGCCCGCTCGAGGTCGGCAAGATCAACACCATCACCGTGACCTACGGCGCGCGCCAGATCCGCATCGATCAGAAGGCGGAGCCGATCAAGGAGAAGTAGGCGCCGCGCGGCGCGGGGGCGGGCGGCGTTCACATCGCGTCCAGGCCCGTGTCGCGGTCCGCGGGCGGCAGTCGGCCGGGGCGCACCAGCGAGGCGTCCGCCGGCAGGAAGCGATGGAACAGGTCGCCCGTGAAGGCACCATTGCCGCCCGCCGCGCCGCCGGCCACCGTCAGGTAGAGGCCGCGCCAGCGCAATCCCCGGGCCTCGCGCGCCTTGCGGCCATGGCTGTCGAACAGCGCCTCGGCCGCCAGCCTGAGCCCCGGCTGCAGGCTTCGCACCCCCTCCACGAACGAATGCACCGCGAGCCGGCCCGAAGCGCCCGACTGCTCGCGCAGCAATCCCATGCGCAGGGCATGCAGCCGCGCGGCGATCGGCTCGAACACCGCATCGAGCCGCTCGGCGGCGCCGCCCGCATCGGGCATCGGCTGTTCCGCCGCCAGCCGATGGCCCAGGGCCTGCGCCAGCACCTCGGGCGGCAGCGTGCCGCGCAGCGCGCCATAGCCTTCGAGCCCTTCGAGGCCCGTGACCACGAGGTAGAACGGCAACTGCAGCCGCAGGGTGCGGCCCGCCTCCTCGACCAGCCGGCGCAGCCGCGCG
>NZ_JBZAYE010000993.1:0-1858 GCF_058244205.1 Variovorax sp. 20P10.2.4 | reverse complement strand
AAGGCCCGGTTGCGCAGCTGGCGCAGGCCGTCCTCGGGCGGCGAAGCCTCGCGCAGCGTGTGCACCAGCACGCGCCGCTCGTCGTCGCTCAGGCGGTGGTCGGCCATGGCGGCATCGAGCTGCGCGAGCAGCACCGGCAGCGCGTCGTGCCGCTCGGAAGGCGAGGTGCTCATTGGTCCTTCTCCGGCTTGGCCGCGGGCCGCTTCGCCGCGGCCTTCGCGCCCTGCATCTCGGCCGCGAGGCGCTCCATGTCGTGGCGGATGGTGCGGTCGAGCTCGAGCCGGCGCTCGGTGGCCGTGACCAGCGGCAGGATCAGCTCGCGGTAGGTCACGGCGATCTGCAGCATGGCCTCGGCCAGGCGCTGGCTCTCGCTCGGCGTCTCCGGCTGCGGCTCGGCCGGCGCCTCGGGCGGCGGCGGCTTGAGCGCATCGACCGCGCGCGCCACGTCGAGCAGGCCGCTGGTGATGCGCTGGCTGGCGTCGGCATCGTCGCCGCCGAGCTTGCGGCGGCGCACGAACTCCTCGCAGATCGCGCTCCAGCGCGCGGCCTCCTCGGCCGTGGGGCTGCCGAGCAGCTGCGCGAGCCGCAGCAGGTTCTCCTCGGCGCCGGTGGTCAGCGTCTGGGCCTCGCCGCGGTAGTGGTCGCGCAGCAGCGCATCGAGCTCGTCGTCGCGCATCAGCGCCGTGACCTTGCCCGCGAGCTTGGTCATGTTGCGGTAGCTGCCCTGCAGCTTGAACGGCGGCGCGGCGCGGTAGTGCTCCTGCTGCGCGGCCGACTCGATGTACGCGAGGTTGACCTTGAGCAGCAGGTCGCGCACGCGGAACAGGCGCTGCAGCAGGCCCTTGATCTCCTCGAGCTCGACCGCGCTGTAGGGATGCGACAGCGCGCTGCTCGGCACCTCCTGGCCCTGCGCCATCTGCACCAGCAGCTGCACGTCCTTCGGATCGCGCGAGGCCAGCGGCATCAGGGTGGCGTTGGCCGTGAGGCTGTTCTCGATGTAGGACAGCGCGAACGCGGCCTCGCGCCCCGAGAGCACGTCGCCGAGGTTGTAGATGTCGGCCCGGTTGGCGAGCATGTCGGGGATCTTGAACACGTCGCCCGACTCGGTGTAGGGGTTGCCCGCCATCACGATCGCGAAGCGCTTGCCGCGCATGTCGTAGCTGCGCGGCTCGCCGTTCCACACGCCCTCGATGCGGCGCGTGCCGTCGGCCAGCGCGATGAACTTCTGCAGGAACTCGGGGCTGGTGTGCTGGATGTCGTCGAGGTACAGCATCACGTTGCTGCCCATCGCCAGGCCCAGGTTGAGCTTCTCGAGCTCCTGGCGCGCCGCGCTGTTGGGCGCGCTGGCCGGATCGACGGCCGTGACGCCATGGCCCAGCGCCGGGCAGTTGATGCGCACGAAGATCAGCCCGAGCCGGTCGGCCACGTACTCCATCAGCGTGGTCTTGCCGTAGCCCGGCGGCGAGATCAGCAGCAGCAGGCCCATGCGATCGGTGCGATTGCCTTCGCCCGCCGCGCCGATCTGCTTGGCGAGGTTGTCGCCCACGATCGGCAGGTAGAGCTCGTCGATCAGGCGGTTGCGAACGAAGGTCGACAGCGGCTTGGCCTGGAACTGGCCGAGCTTGAGCCGCGTCTTCTCGTGCGCGAGCAGTTCGTGGCGCAGCGCGTGCAGAGCCTGGAAGTCGGGCACCGCGTGCGCGGCATGGAACTGGAAGCGGCGCCAGAAGTCGTTGAGGTTGAGCGTGACGCGGCCCTCGGCCACGCGCGGATGCTCGCCGCGCAGGCCCTCGACCGTGCGGTCGAGCGCCGCGTTGACACGCACCCGCTGCACCGGGATGGCGAGCACGCTGGCCGCGTC
>NZ_JBZAYE010000992.1:0-1869 GCF_058244205.1 Variovorax sp. 20P10.2.4 | reverse complement strand
ATCTCGGGCTGCAGCGCACGGCCGCTTCCTTCGAGGCCGCACTGCCATGACCCGCACCCTTCGTTGGTTCCTGGCGCGGATCGTGGCGGCGACGCTGTTCGCCGCGACAGCCACCGCCCAAACCGCCGTTCCCGCGGACCCGAGCCTCGCCGCGCCATGGCCCGCGCTGGCGCCGCCCGGCTTCGGCGTGATGGTCCACTACCTGCCCGATCGCCGCTCGATCGCCGACATGGCGCGCTTCGACGTCGAAGCCTTCGCGGCCACGCTGGCCGAGATGCGCGCCTCCTACCTGGTGCTGACGCTGGGGCAGAACAGCGGCCAGTACATCGCGCCCAATGCCGCGCTCGAAGCGCTGTGCCCGGCCAGCGCGCGCGACCGCCCGCCGCGCGATCTGCCGCTGGAGATCGGCCGCGCGCTGCGCCGCCGCGGCATCGCGATGGTGCTGTACCTGCCGTTTCGCGCGCCGCAGGACGATCGCTACCTCATGGGCTGCCTCGGCGACGTCTCCGAGCAGCAGCCGCCGCCCGCGCGCTTCATCGCGGGCTGGTCGCAGGTGATCGGCGAGTGGTCGCAGCGCTACGGCACGCTGGTGCGCGGCTGGTGGTTCGACGGCACCTACAACACGCGCGACATGACGCCCTCCGACTGGAACGCGCTGTGCGGCGCCGCGCGCAGCGGCGCGAGCGACCGCTGGCTCGCCTTCAACGCGGGCGAAGGGCCGCAACGTTTCAGCCTCAAGGCCGCGCCCTGCCAGAACCTGATGGCCGGCGAGTTCATGGACCCGCCCGCGCAGCTGGCCGCGCCGCCCTCGGACCTGATGTTCCACGTGCTGACGCCGCTGGCCGCCTCGTGGGGCCGCGTCTCCGCGCCGCGCTTCGCCGCGGCCCAGCTGCGCGGCTGGATCGCCGAGGCGGTCGCGCGCAAGGGGCTGTTCACGCTCGACCTGCCGCTCGATGCCGACTTCCGCTTCCTGCCCGCGCATGTCGCGCTGGTGCGCAGCGCGACGGCGCCCGCTCCCTGAATTCACCGCTCCCGCCCCAGGCCCCGCCGACCATGACCCAACCGCTTCTTTTCATCGTGGTGGAAGACCGCCAGAACAAGACCCTGGCGCTGTGCCGCGAATCGGCGGCCCGCGCGCGGGAGAACCTGCTGGTTCTCGCGGGCACCGAGGCGGGCGCGGACTACGAGCGCCTGTGCCGCAGCTACGTGCACCTGTCGAGCAACACGCCCGCGTTCGAGAAGATCTGCTTCCGGCGCTACTTCCTGCTGGCGGCCCACCTCGAGGCGCGGCCCGAATGCCGCGAGTTCGTGCTGCTCGACAGCGACGTGCTGCTGTTCCGCGGCCTCGGCGCGCACGTGCGTCGGCTGGTCGGCGAGGCGGACTTCTCGGGCTCGTTCATCGAGCCCCTCGATGGCTGGGACCCGTGCCAGATATCGCCGCACGTGAGCTACTGGAGCGCCGCGGGCCTCGCGGGCTTCGTCGCCTTCGTGCTCGACACCTACACCAGCCGCGCGGGGCGCGCGACGCTGCGCGAGATCGCCGCGCGCTTCGCGGCCCGGGGCGAGCGCGGCGGCGTATCGGACATGACGCTGCTGCATCTGTGGGCCCAGGCGAGCGGCAATGCGCGGCCGATCAACCGCGTGTTCGGCGGCTGCGTGATCGACCACAACATCAGCAGCGCCCACAACCTGCGCGCCAACGAATTCCGGCTGCTGGGCGGCGCCAAGCACCTGAGCTACCGCGATGGCCAGCCCTGCCTCACGACGCAGGCCGGCGAGACCGTGAACGCGCTGGCCCTGCATTTCCAGGGCCGCGCGAAGCTGGCGATGGCGCATGCGCTGCGCGGCGGCACGCGCCGGGTCGCGCTG
>NZ_JBZAYE010000991.1:0-1874 GCF_058244205.1 Variovorax sp. 20P10.2.4 | reverse complement strand
GATCGGCGCACCGCAGTAGGCGAGCACGCCCGCGAGCGTGGCCTCGCCGCGCGGCGCGCCCTGGGCCGGGGCGATGCAGATGTCGATGCTGCGGATGCCTTGCCAGCCGGCCGCGAGGTGGTCGACCACGGCCGAGGAGAGGGCCGGCACGGTGCTCGCGCCCGTGACGGCCGTGCGGCCCGCGCTGCGGAAGGCGCCGTCGAGCGCCGCGGGAAAGTCGCAGACGAAACGACGACCGTCGGCCAGGTCGATGTAGTGCGCGCCGGCGGCGGCCACCGCCTGTGGCACGCGGTAGTCCTGGTTCTGGAACGGGCCTGCGGTGTGGATGACGAGCTCGACGCCCAGCTCGCGCAAGCTCTGCACGAAATCCGGCGACTGCGCATCGACGCGAACGGCACGCGCCCCGCCCGCCAGCGCTTGCGTGAAGGCCGTCGCCCGTTCGAGATCGCGCCCGCCCACCAGCAGCTCGATGGCCGTATCGGCGGCCAGCGCGCGGCTGATGCGCGCGCCGAAGTTGCCGTAGCCGCCGAGCACCAGCGTCTTCATGCGAGGCTCGCTCCGGCCACATGCCCGCGCGTGAAGGCTTCCTCGAAGATCGAATAGCCCGACCAGTCGGCATGCGCGAACGACAGCCGGCCCGCGATCACGCTGCCGCGGTGGGCATCGTCGGGCGCGGTGCGCTGCGAACCGATCTGCGCCAGCAGGCCGGGCCGCGGAATCGCCATGGCATGCCCGTAGCGCGTGATCTCGATGCGCGTGGCCAGCGCGGGCAGGTCGGGGTGCGGCACCGAGAGCTCGGCCAGCAGGTCGTCGCGCCAGCCGGTCCAGGGCCGCTCGAGCAGCAGACGGCGGCCGTCGCCCGCGTCGTAGCGGCTCGGGCCCAGCGGTCGGTACCAACTGAGCACGGTGCCGCGCGGCGTGGGGTCGAGCGTCTGGTGGCGCGCATCGACATAGCCGAGGCCGCGCGTGCCGTAGACCACGTTGTCCCAGCTCGGCGCGGCACCGGGGCGATCGACCAGCGGGCCGCGCAGATGCACGTTGGCCACCAGCCAGGGCGCATGGCGCACGTGCGCCGCGGCATGCGCGAGCACCGCGGGCGCGTTCTCGACCACGCGCGCGGCGACGAACACCGGCAGCGCGACGATGCAATGCGCGGCCTGCCAGCGCACCAGCGATTGCGAGGCGGCATCCCAGGCATCGACCTCGACACCGCCGCGCACCTCGGCGATGCGCACGACCACCTGGCCCGTGCGCAGCCGTTCGCCCAGCGGTGCGGCCAGCTGCTTCGTGAGCCAGCCGTTGCCCTCGGGCCAGGTCAGCACGCCGTCGCGCTCAGGGTTGGTGTCGTTGGCGCTGCCCGACGGATCGCCGGGCGCGTGGAAGCCGTGCCGGCTCGCGAAGTAGTGGATGCCGGCCCAGGCCGAGACCTGCTCGATGCCCGCGCCGTAGTCGTCGCGGCAGCAGTAGTCGAGGTACCAGCGCAAGTGGTCGTCACTGAAGCCCTCGCGGTCGAGCCAGGCCGAGAAGGCCTGCGCATCGAGCGCCAGCAGCTCGGGCGTGACCGCGACCTTGAGCGTGGGAATGGCGAAGTGGGCCGCATGCTGAAGCGCATCGATGCGCTGCGCGAAGCGGCGGTACTGCGCCTGCGTGTCGGCGCCCACGCCATGCACCGGCAACAGGCCGTCCTGCCATTCGCCGTGGAAGAACAGCCGCTCCTGCGGGCTGTGGCACAGCGTGCGCTCGTCGTATTCCCAGCGGCCGGCCACGCGCCGGCGCAGGCCCAGTTCCTCGAGCAGGTCCTGCACCTCGCGCGCATCGTCGCCGGGCACCGGCAGGTAGTGCGCGCCGAGCGGGCAGGCGATGCCGTTGACCGT
>NZ_JBZAYE010000990.1:0-1876 GCF_058244205.1 Variovorax sp. 20P10.2.4 | reverse complement strand
CGCGACCAGCCCCGGCACGCTGCCGCGCTTGAGTTCGAGCTCGAGTTCGCAGACCGGCGATTCGCGCTGTTCGGGCGTGCCGGCATGCGCGACCACCTTGCCGACATCGAGCGCCAGTTCGGCGACGACACCGCCGGGCCCGGTGCTGCGCACGTCGCGCGTGAGCCGCACGATGTCGGTGGACTGGCGCTCGACCAGCGCCGCGGGCTGCCCATCCTCGCCCGCGAGCGCCTTCGCCAGCCGTTCGCCGACCGGCGTGCCCTGGTGGCGCTGCGGATCGATGCCCGGCGAGGCGCCCGCGGTGCCGAGGTCGACGTTGTGCTCGAGCCGGTGCAGCGCGTTGTCGCCGGTGGCTTTCACCGTCTGCACCCAGCGCCGGCCCTCCTTGCGCAGCCGCAGCACGATGCCCTGCGCGGCCAGCCGTTCGTCGGCGGTGTCGAAATAGCGCGCCTGCAGCCGCGTGCGCACCACGGCACCGCGGCGCAGCGCGGCGTCGACGGCCTTCAGGCGGTCGGTGGGGATGTGGAACTTGAATTCGATTTCCATGAGCCGGCCATGATGCACCCTGCGCGCCGCGGCGCCACCCATCGGCGCACGGTGCGCGCGGGCATCGGGGCGGGCCGCCGGGGGCCGGAAGCGTCTTCTTGCAAATTGATGTGGACACCGTCCATTTTGTTTTGCATAATTTGTGGACGCTGTACACAACAACCCGTCCAGCGCCCCGAAGCCCCCTTTTTCTTTCTCTTCTTTCGACGCACAGGAAACACCATGGCCACCAAGCAGATCTTCGTGAACCTCCCCGTCAAGGACCTCGACAAGTCCAAGGCTTTCTTCAACGCGCTGGGCTACAACTTCAACCCGCAGTTCACCGACGCCAATGCCGCCTGCATGGTGGTGCAGGAAGGCAGCATCCACGCGATGCTGCTGGTCGAGTCCTTCTTCAAGACCTTCACCGACAAGGCGATCGCCGACACCCGCACCAGCACCGAAGTGCTGCTGTGCCTCTCGTGCGAGAGCCGCGCCGAGGTCGACGAGCTGGTGGCCAAGGCGGTCGCCGCCGGCGGCACCACGCCCCGCGCGCCGCAGGACCTCGGCTTCATGTACGGCCATGGCTTCCAGGACCTCGACGGCCACCTCTGGGAACTCGTGTTCATGGACCCGAACGCGCAGATGCCCCAGCAATAAGGACGGCAGGCGGTCCGGCGATGCCCATCGTTCCATCCGCGAGCCGCACTGTCGCGCGCACGCGCCCTTCCGATGGGCGCAAGCGCCCCGACATGGGGGCCAAGGACGCCGCGCCATCGACGGCGTCCGATCCCGAAAGGAAGGCCGACGTGCCCACCGCCACCGCCAGCTACAACCCCATCGTGGGGATCAAGCCCCTGGGCTTCCCGTGGGAGACGGTCGACCCGTTCCTGTTCTGCGTCTACCACGACGACGCCTATCCGCGCGCCAATGCGCAGATGGGCCCCGAGGCCTCGCTCGCGGGCCGCGACATCGGCCAGGACTTCAGCCGCAAGGACGGCTGGAGCATGTACCACGGCGAGACCGTGCCGGGCTTTCCCTCGCATCCGCACCGCGGCTTCGAGACCGTGACCATCGTGCGCAAGGGCCTGATCGACCATTCCGACTCGCTGGGCGCCACCGCGCGCTTCGGCGGCGGCGACGTGCAGTGGCTCACGGCCGGCAAGGGCATCGTGCATTCGGAGATGTTCCCGCTGCTCGACGCCAACGCGGCGAATCCGCTCGAGCTGTTCCAGATCTGGCTGAACCTGCCGGCCGCCAGCAAGATGGCCGAGCCGCATTTCACGATGTTCTGGTCGGAGGCGATCCCGCGCCTGGTGGTCGAGTCGCCGCGCGGCGGCCGCACCGAGAT
>NZ_JBZAYE010000099.1:0-17255 GCF_058244205.1 Variovorax sp. 20P10.2.4 | reverse complement strand
CAGCGCCACGATCTGTTCCTCGGGCACGCCGCACACGCGTGCCGCGCGCGCGGGCGGCCATTGCAGCGCGCGCTCGCGCAGTTGCTCCCAGCCCAGCGTGTGGTTCGCGATGTAGTCGTGGTCGAGCCAGTCGTGCACGATCAGCTCGTGCATCAGCGCCAATGCCAGCGCGGCATCGGTGCCCGGCAGCAGCGCGATGTGCTCGTCGCACTTGTCGGCGGTCTCGGTGCGGCGCGGGTCGATGCACACCAGCCGCGCACCGGCGCGCCGGGCCGCCTGGGCATGGCGCCAGAAGTGCAGGTTGCTCGCGATCGAGTTGCTGCCCCAGATCAGGATCAGCTTCGCCTCGGCGAAGAACTCGATGCGCATGCCGACCTTGCCGCCCAGCGTGTGGACCATGGCCTCGCCGCCGGCCATCGAGCAGATGGTGCGGTCGAGCAGGCTGGCGCCGAGCTTGTGGAAGAAGCGCCGGTCCATCGATTCGCCCTGCACCAGGCCCATCGTGCCCGCATAGCTGTAGGGGAGAATGCTGTCGGGATCGGCCTGCAATGACCGAAGATGCGCGGCGATGCCGTCGAGCGCGGCCTCCCAGCTCACCGGCTCGAAGCGGCCGCTGCCCTTGGGGCCGACGCGCTTGAGCGGCTGGACCAGCCGTTCGGCATGGTCGTTGCGTTCGATGTAGCGGGACACCTTGGTGCACAGCACGCCGCCCGTGTGCGAATGGGCCGGATTTCCCTGCAGCTTGACCGCCACCCCGTCCTTGACGGTGGTGACGAGCGCGCAGGTGTCCGGGCAGTCGTGGGGGCAGGCGCCGAGCACCGTGGCGGCAGCGGCAGGCGAGGAGTCGTGGGGGGTGTCGTTCGAGGCGTGGGCCATCGGGCGAGTCTAAAGTTTTTGGCGTTTTCAGGGCATGCGGCGGATTCGGCGCATGACGTATGGCAGGAGGGGGTTTTCGCAATGATGAATCGCAGGCATTTCTCGATGGCGGCCGGTGCCGCCGCGCTCGGCGGTTTCGCCGCCGTCGCCCGGGCCCAGGGCGACGGCCCGATCGTGCTCGGCCAGTCGGCGCCGTTCACCGGCCCGGCGGCACAACTGGGCATCCAGTTCCACCAGGGCGCCAAGGTGTTCCTCGACGCCTACAACGCCCAGTCCGGCCGCCGCGCGGTGCAGATCAAGACGCTCGACGACGGCTACGAGCCCGAGCGCTGCGCCGCCAACACGCAGAAGCTGATCGACGAGGACGTGTTCGCGCTGTTCGGCTACATCGGCACGCCCACCAGCCTGGCGGCGCTGCCGCTGGCGGTGAAGGACAAGGTGCCGTTCGTGGCGCCCTTCACCGGCGCGATGGCGCTGCGCGAGCCCTTCCACAAGAACGTGTTCCACCTGCGCGCCTCGTACAACGACGAGACCGCGCTGATGGTCAGGCAACTCACCCACCTGGGCCTGAAGAAGATCGCGGTGTTCCACCAGAACGACGCCTACGGCAAGGCCGGCCTCGACGGCGTGACGCTGGCGCTGGCCGAGCAGCAGCTCAAGCCGATCGCGCAGGCCACGGTGGAGCGCAACTCGGCCGAGGTGGCGCCGGCCGTGAAGACGCTGCTGGCGGCGCGGCCCGACGCGGTGGTCCAGGTCGGCGCCTACAAGGCCTGCGCGGCCTTCATCCGCGAGGCGCGCAAGGCCGGCTTCGGCGGCACCTTCTTCAACCTCTCGTTCGTCGGCACCCAGGCGCTGTCGGACGAGCTCGGCAAGGAGGCCGCGGGCGTGCTCGTGACCCAGGTCGTGCCCTCGCCCTACAGCCAGGCCAACGCGATCGCGCGCGAGTTCACCGAGGCGGTGCGCAAGGCCGGCAACGGCGCCAGCGCCAATTTCTCGAGCCTCGAGGGCTACCTCGCGGCCAGGGTGCTGGTCGAGGGCCTGCGCAAGGCGCCCGGCAAGCTGTCGCGCGAGGGACTGATCACCGGCCTCGAGAGCATCGACCGGCTGCAGCTCGGCGGCTTCGAGGTCTCGTTCTCGGCGAAGAACCACGTGGGCTCGAAGTTCGTCGAGCTCTCGATGCTCACGGGCGACGGCAAGGTGCGGACCTGAAGCGGTCCGCCCGGTTCGAGCGGCTCAGCGCCCGCTGAGCCCGTCGGCGGCCTGGAACATGGCCTGCCGCGCCTGGCTCACGATCTGGCCGCGCCAGGCATCGGTGTCGGTGTAGAAGGCCTCGAGCGTGCGCCGGCGGATCGCATCCGACAGGTCGGCCGGTGCCTCGGGATGGCGGTGCAGCCAGTGGTCGCCGCGCAGCGCGGTCAGCACGTCGAGCACCGGCACGGTGCCGTACTCCATCGCGATGCCGGTGTACTCGGCCTGCGGGCATTCGTCGTAGACGGCATCCCACATCAGGCCGCGCAGCAGCGCCGAGGTCGAGGAGCCGTCGTAGATCGAGGTGACGGGCGCCGCGTCGGCCTGGCCGGCACCGTTGCCCCACCAGGCGTTGGCGCGCTCGTAGGCGGTCTTGTCGTCGCGGCAGGCGAAGATGCGCTCGCCGATGCCGTTCGGGCCCAGGCCGGTGTGCAGGTCGATCCAGGCCAGCCGGCGCGTGCGCCGGGTGTGGCGGCGCAGCACGGCGCGGATCATCCGGTGGCTCCAGGTCGGCGCCTTGCCGCCGAAGAACAGGCCGTCCTCGAATTGGTACTGGCCGCCGCTCACCGCGGTCTGGTAGGCACCGATGCCGTTCTTCTCGATCCAGGCATTGACCGCGGCCTGGTTCTCGGCCGTGGGCGGCCAGGTATCGGGCACCAGCAGCGCATGCAGCTCGGCATAGGCGGCATTGACCGGCAGCGGCTGCGTGAAGTCGACGAAGTTGCGGTTCAGGTCGACGTTCTCCTGCGTCACGCGGCGGCCGAACGAGAAGCCGTGCGGGTTGAGCGCATGCACGTAGAGCACCGCCACGCCGGCCGAGCGCGCCTTCTCGCGCCACTCGGCGTCGTGCAGCGCGAACACCTGCACGCCGCTGCCGCAGTGGCCTTCCACGCCGTGGCAGCCGCTGCTGAGGATCAGCAGCCGGTCGGCGTCGGGTGCGCCGTCGAAGGCCACGTCGCACGAGAGTTCCTCGCCGTCGCGCCCGCGCATCGGCAGCAGGTGGGGTTCCACGGTCAGGCCCGCGCTCAGGCAGGCCTGCAGGAATTTCTGGCGCGCCTGCGCATAGCGCGGCGCGAAAGCCTCGCCGATGCCGATCATTTCTTCGCGGCGCCGGTGGCGAGGTACTGCTCGGCGATCTGCACCCAGCAGGTGGCGCCCAGCGGGATCAGGTCGTCGTTGAAGTCGTAGCTGGCGTTGTGCAGCGTGCACGGGCCCTCGCCGTGGTGCACGTCGCGGTGCGCGCCGTCGCCGTTGCCGATGAAGGCATAGGCGCCGGGCTTGGCCTGCAGCATGAAGGCGAAGTCTTCCGAGGTCATGGCGGCTTCCTGCTTGAGCACGTTCTCGGGGCCGACGATGCCGCCCATCACGCGGCGCGCGAAGTCGGCCTCGGCCTCGGTGTTGATGGTGGGCGGGTAGTAGCGCTCGAAGCGGAACTCGCAGGTGGCGTCGTGCGCCGCGCAGATGTGGTCGCAGATCTTCTTCATGCGCGCCTCGATCATGTCGAGCACCTCGAGCGAGAAGGTGCGCACCGTGCCCGACAGCTCGCAGTTGTCGGGGATCACGTTGTTGGTTTCGCCGGCATGGATGGTGGTGACCGAGATCACGGCCGAGTCGGTCGGCTTCATCTTGCGCGTGAGGATGGTCTGGAAGGCCTGCACGATCTCGCAGGCGATCGGCACCGGGTCGATGCCGGTCTGCGGCAGCGCCGCATGGCCGCCCTTGCCCACCACGTTGACGTAGAACTTGTTGCCCGAGGCCATCACCGGGCCCGGGCTCACCGCGAACTGGCCGGCCTTCATGCCGGGCCAGTTGTGCATGCCGAACACGGCGTCCATCGGGAACTGCTCGAACAGCCCCTCCTTGATCATCTCGCGCGCGCCGCCGCCGCCCTCCTCGGCCGGCTGGAAGATCAGGTAGACGGTGCCGTCGAAGTTGCGGTGCTTCGCCAGATGCTGCGCCGCGGCAAGCAGCATCGCCGTGTGGCCGTCGTGGCCGCAGGCGTGCATCTTGCCGTGGTGCTTGCTCGCATGCGCGAAGGTGTTGAGCTCGGTGACCGGCAGCGCATCCATGTCGGCACGCAGGCCGACCGCGCGGTTCCTGGTGCCGTTCTTGACGATGCCCACCACGCCGGTCGTGCCGAGGCCGCGGTGGATCGGGATGCCCCATTCGGTGAGCTTGCCCGCGACCACGTCGGCGGTGCGGACTTCTTCGAAGCAGAGTTCGGGGTGGGCGTGGAGGTCACGTCGGACGGCGGCGATGCCGGCCGCCTGCGTGACGAGCGAATCGATGAGTTTCATGGCTTGCTCTCAAAACGCCAGTCTATCCACTAAGGGATTTCCGGGCACGTCGGAAAACACCGATCCACGGGCTTCAGTGGCCGTCGTGCCAGAAGCCATGGTGCGGCGCGGCGGCCTCGTCCTCGAGCAGCGGCCCGATCACTTCGATGCGACGCTGGCCGCGCACGAAGACTTCGCGGCAGGGCAGCGAAAAGGTCGGGTTTTCCGGATGGTCGCCCGTGAGGCCGAGCAGTGCGTGCTCCGACAGCGCATAGACCACGCGGCCGATGTTGGTCCAGTAGATCGCGCCGGCGCACATGCAGCAGGGCTCGGCGCTGGTGTAGAGCGTGCAGCGCGCGAGCGCTTCGGGCGCGAGCAGCCGCGCCGCCTGCGCGGCCGCGACCAGCTCGGCATGCTGCGTGGGATCGCCCTCGGGCGGCATCGAGTTGTTGCCGGCCGTGACGACGACCTCGCCATGCTCGTTCGCCACCAGCGCGGCGAAGGGATGACGACCGCGGGCCTTCGATTCCTCGGACAGCGCGATCGTCATGCGCAGCAGTTCGAGGTCGCGTGGGGACAGGGAGGGAGCTGTGTTCATGTCGGTGGAATTCATTGTGAAGGTCTGGGATCAGTGCGTCGCGGCCGCCGGCGCTTCCTGCTCGGCGGCACCGCGGTTGAGCAGCAGGTTCAGCAGCACCGCCGTGATCGCGGCCAGGAAGATGCCGCTCTCGAGCACCAGCTTGAGCGGCCCGGCGGCCTGCGCGAACAGCGCCGGGAACGACATCGGCAGCACGCCCACGCTGACCGACACCGCCACCACGATCGCATTGCGCGTGCCCTCGAAGCGCACGCGCGAGAGTTCCTGGATGCCCGCCACCGTGGTCATGCCGAACATCACGATCGCGCAGCCGCCGAGCACCGGCCGCGGCACCGAGGCGATCAGGGCACCGAGCTTGGGAAACAGGCCCATCAGCACCATGATCGCGCCGGCCGATGCCACCACGTAGCGGCTCTTGATGCCCGACAGCGCGATCAGCCCGGTGTTCTGCGTGAAGGCGTTGTACGGAAAGCTGTTGAAGACGCCGCCGATCATGGTCGACAGCCCGTCGGCGCGGAAGGCGTTGCCGAGCGTGGCCGGCGTCGCGGGGCGGCCGACGATCTGGCCGATGGCCAGGCAGTTGCCGGTGGTCTCGGCCATGATGACCATCATCGCGAGCGTCATGATCAGGATCGGTGCCAGCCCGAACGCGGGCAGGCCGAAGGCGAAGGGCGCGCTGAATTCGAACCATGCCGCGTGGCCCACCTGCGCGAAATCGGTGAGCCCGAAAACCGCAGCAATCGCCGTGCCCGCCACCAGCCCGAGCAGCACCGCGAGGTTGCCGACGAAGCCGCCGAAGCGCGCATAGATGCCCAGCGTGATGGCGACGGTGGCGAGGCCCAGCAGCAGGTTCGGCGCGCTGCCGAAGTCCGGCGCGTCGGGGTTGCCGCCGCCGAGCCAGATCGCGGCGGCCGGCATCAGCGAGATGCCGATCACGGTGATCAGGCTGCCGATCACCACCGGCGGGAAGAAGCGCAGCAGCCGGCTGATGGCCGGTGCCAGCAGCACCGTGATCGCGCCGCCCGCGATGACGGCGCCGAACACGTGCGGCAGCCCGTATTCCTTGCCGATCATGATCATCGGCGCCAGCGCGATGAACGAGCAGGCCTGCACCAGCGGCAGCCGCGCGCCGAACCTCCAGAAGCCCAGGGTCTGGATCAGGGTGGCGATGCCCGAGGTCAGCAGGTTGGCGTTGATCAGGGTCACGACCTGCGCGGGCGTGAGGCCGAGCGCACCGCCCAGGATCAGCGGCACCGCCACCGCGCCCGCGTAGAGCACCAGCACGTGCTGCAGGCCGTAGCTGGCCATCTGCTGCGGGGGCAGCACTTCGTCCACGGGGTGGACGCCGGAAGAAAGGGTCATCGAAAAGTCTCCGCGTTGGTGTTGTGGGTCGGGTCGCGGCCGGATGATCGATTTCCTCCGTCATGGGTCAAAGTTAATATCGATCGTTTTTTTCGATGGAAGACGGACCGTGCGCTATTCGCTGGACCAGCTCGAGACCTTGGCCGCCGTGGCGCGGGCCGGCTCCTTTTCCGCGGCGGCACGCCAGCTCGGCAAGACGCAGTCGACCGTGAGCGCGGCCATCGGCAACCTCGAGGTCGACCTCGGCGTGGCGCTGTTCGACCGCGCGACCAAGATCCCCGCGCTGACCGAGGCCGGCCGCCGCCTGCTGCGCGAGGCCCATGGCGTGCTCGACCGCTGCCTCGCGCTCGAGGGCCATGCGCAAAGCCTCGCCGACGCGGTCGAGGCCAGCCTCACGCTGGCGATCGAGATTCCCTACAACGTGCTGATGCCGGTGTTCTCGGCCTTCGCCGAGCGCTTCCCGCACGTCGACCTCGAGGTGCGGCATCCGCTGCACGGCGACGTCAGCGTGCTGGTGCGCCAGGGCGAGGCGCAGCTGGGCATCGGCTTCGCGCAGCCCGGCTATGCGCGCGAGCTGGCGTTCGTGCAGATGGGCAAGCTGGTGATGGCGCACGTCGCGGCGCGCACGCATCCGCTCGCGGCCCTGCCCACGGTGAGCTTCGGCGAGCTGCACCGGCACCGCCGGCTCGCCTTCAGCGCGCACAGCGAGCGGCTGCCCACCACCGAGTATCTCGACGCCACGCGCTGCTGGCGCGCCGAGAGCTACCTCGCGCTGCTCGAGATGACGCACGCGGGCCTGGGCTGGGCCACGCTGCCGCGCCTGCTGGTGCGGCGCGAACTGGCCGCGGGCGAGCTGGTCGAGCTGCAGCTCGAGGCCTACCCGCACACCGACTGGCTGCTGGGCGTCGACCTGCTGTGGAACAAGGCGCGCCCGCTGGGCCAGGCGGGCGGCTGGCTGCGCGACGAACTCGCGCGCCTCAAGGTGTCGGAGACCGACAGCGGCGGCCATCCGACCGCCTTCTGAACGACCTCAGCGGCCGATGCTCTTCAGGTAGTCGGCGCGCGCGGCCAGCGCGGTGTCGGTGAAGTCGGTGAACACGCCGTCCACGCCGAGCTGGTAGTAGAGGCGGTACTCGTTCCTGCCGTCCTTGTCGTAGTCGGACGCGAGGCGGCGCGACTCATCGCGGAAGGTGAAGGGGTGCACGAACAGGCCGGCCTTGTGAGCATCGGCGATCAGCGTGGTCGGCGCCATCGAGGTGGCGTCGGCATCGTTGACCTTGCCGTCCTTGTTGACGTCGACCGGCTTGCCGTCGGGGCCGATGGTGCCCTTGATGCTCACGATGTAGCGCTTCCACGGCCCGATGCCGTCGGCATAGGTCTTGATCTCGGCCAGGCCCGCGGGCGTGACCATGACGTCGAAGTTGCGCTTGTCGCCGGCCTTGGTCCATTCGTAGGGGCGGTCCACCGGCACGGCATAGGTCATGGCGCCGGTCTTGAGGTCGATGCCGTCGCCGTCGATCAGCTGGATGATCTTCGTGTTCAGGCCCTTGCTCTTCATGTACTTGAGGCTGCCGGGCTCGAAGGACTGCACGTAGATCGGCGCGGTCTTGCTGTTCCAGCCGGCCGCATTGATCGCGGCGATGACCTTGTCCTCCATCGGCATCCCGAGGTCGCGGAAGTAGGTCGGGTTCTTGGTCTCGGGATAAATCGCGATGGTGCGGCCGGTCTCCTTCGACTTGGCCTTCGCGAAATCGATGATCTCCTGGAAGGTCACGACCTTGAACTTGCCGTTGAACTCCTGCGGCCGCTCGGCGTCGGTCGAGATGCCGCCCAGGGTCTTGATCTCGGCCAGCGTGAAGTCGTTGCTGAACCAGCCGGTCTGGGTCTCGCCGTCGACCTTGATGGTCTTCTTGCGCGCGGCGAAGCGCGGGTGCTTCGCCACGTCGGTGCTGATCGCGAGGTTGGGATCGTGGCGCGCGATCAGCACGCCGTCCTTGGTCGACACCAGGTCCATCTCGATCACGTCGGCGCCCAGTTCGATGGCGCGCGCATAGGCCTCGAGCGTCTGCTCGGGCAGGTAGCCCGAGGCGCCGCGGTGCGCGATGACCAGCGGCGGTTTGCCGTCGAGCGTGAGCAGCTTGCCCGGACCGCCGGAACCGGTGGTGCCGCAGGCCGCGAGGACCAGGGTGGCGGTGGCGAGGGCCGTGGCATGGAAAACGATCCGAACAGTGCGCATGATCCTGTTTCTCCGTCCAAAAGGAAGGCGCAGGGTATCCGCTTCGTGTGACGACCTCGACCGCCGTGCACGCGCCGCGCCGAGTTCCGGGAGAATGTGTTGCATGTCCCACACGCTTTCCCCCCAAAGCCTCGCGCTGGCCCAGGCCCTGGTGCGCATGAACACCATCAGCGCCAACAGCAACCTCCAGCTGATCGACTTCGCGCAGGCCCATCTCGCCGCGCTCGGCGTGAAGAGCCGCATCACCTACAACGCCGAACGCACCAAGGCCAACCTGTTCGCCACGCTGGGCGAAGGCAAGCCGGCCGGCGTGATCGTCTCGGGCCACACCGACACGGTGCCCTGGGACGGCCAGGACTGGAGCGTCGACCCGCTCTCGGCCACGGTGCGCGACGGGCGCCTGTACGGCCGCGGCTCGGCCGACATGAAGAGCTTCATCGCGGTCGCGCTGGCCAATGCCGAGCGCTTCCTCGCGAGCGAGGCGCCCTTCGCGGTGCACTTCGCGTTCAGCTACGAGGAGGAGATCGGCTGCTTCGGCGTGAAGGAGCTGATCGCCGACATGCGCGACGCGGGCATCAAGCCGCTGGCCTGCATCGTGGGCGAACCCACGAGCATGGTGCCGGCCATCGCGCACAAGGGCGTGTACCGCTACAAGTGCTGCGTGCGCGGCAAGGAGGCGCACTCCTCGCTCACGCCGAAGTCGGTCAACGCCATCGAGATGGCCGCGCGCGTGATCGGCAAGGTGCGCGACATGGCCGAGGGCTTCGAGCGCGACGAGCCGCGCTACGAGGGCTTCGACGTGCCCTTCAGCACCGCCAGCGTGGGCCAGTTCCATGGCGGCATCGCCGACAACGTGGTGCCGCGCGACGCCGAGTTCCGCTATGAGTTCCGCGACCTGCCGACCGCCGACGCGAAGCGCATGCAGCAGGAGGTGCTGGCCTATGCGGGCTCGCTCGAGCCGGCGATGAAGAAGGTCGCGCCCGACGCCGGCTTCAGCTTCGACACCATCTGCGAGATCCCGAGCTTCCTCGGCAGCGCGAACGACGCCATCACCAAGCTCGCGCAGCGCCTGGCGGGCGAGGAGCGCACCACGCTGGTGGCCTTCGGCACCGAGGCGGGCCTGTTCAAGAACGCCGGCATCCCCACCGTGGTGTGCGGCCCCGGCAGCATCGAGCAGGCGCACCAGCCCGACGAGTACGTGAGCCTCGACCAGCTCGCGCGCTGCGAGCTGTTCATGCACCGCCTGGCGTCCTCGCCGGCCATCGGCTGAACAGGCTGCGTTGACGACCCCGGCCGCCGAGGGCGACGACGCGCTGCGGCGCATGAAGCGCGTGGCGCTGGGCCTGCTGTGCGCCGCCGCGGCGCTCTATGCGTTCGCCACGGTGCTGCACGATCGGCATCCCGCCTTCGGCTACCTCGCGGCCTTCGCCGAGGCCGCGATGGTCGGCGCCATCGCCGACTGGTTCGCGGTGGTGGCGCTGTTCCGCCATCCGCTGGGGCTGCCGATCCCGCACACCGCGATCATCCCGAGCAACAAGGACCGCATCGGCGCCAAGCTCGCGGGCTTCATCTGCAACAACTTCCTGAGCACCGCGCAGGTGCTCGCGAAGCTGCGCGAGTTCGATCCGGCCGGCCGCATGGCCGAATGGCTCGCGCGGCCGGCCAGCGGCGAGCGGCTCGGCGAATGGGGCGTGGCGGCCACGCGCTACGGGCTCTCGGCCTTCGACGACGCGCGCGTGCGCGACTTCATCGGCAAGGCCGCGGCGGCCGGGCTCGAGAAGATCGACCTGTCGCAGCTCATGGGCCAGACGCTGGGTGCGCTGACCGCGGGCGGGCGCCACCAGGCGCTGCTCGACGGCGTGCTCGAACAGATTGCGGGCGTGCTCGACGGCGAGGAGGTGCAGGCGCACATCACGGAGGCGATCGCGCGCGAGATCAAGACGCTGCGCTTCGTGGGCCTCGACCAGGTGGCGGCGCGCCTGGCCACGCGCAAGATCGTTGCGGCCGTGGCCCACACCATCGCCGAGCTCGCGGCCGAGCCCGCGCATCCGATGCGGCGGCGCTTCGACCATTTCGTCGACGACTTCATCGTGCGGCTGCGGCACGACCCCGAGTTCCATGCGCGCGGCGAGCGCATCCGCGCCGAGCTGATCGCGCATCCGGCGCTGGGCGACTACCTGCACGGGCTGTGGGGCGAACTGCTGGCCTGGCTGCACGAGGACCTCGGCCGCGGCGATTCGACGATCCGCCGGCGCATCGCGTCAATGGCGGCCGCGCTCGGCCAGCGGTTGCAGGGCGACGAGGCGATCCGACGCTGGATCAACGAGCAGATCGAGGCCGCGGCGCCGCTCGCGATCGAGCGCTACCGCGAGGACATCCGGCGCTACATCGTGGAGCGCGTGGCACAGTGGAACACCGAGGAGATGACGGCCGAACTCGAGCGCAACATCGGGCGCGACCTGCAGTTCATCCGCGTCAACGGCACGCTGGTGGGCGGGCTCGTGGGGCTGCTCATCCACGCGGCGACGCAGCTGCTGCGCGCCTGAGCGGCAAGTTTCAGCCCGCGCGTTGCTGCGCGATCACCAGCAGCCCGTCCATGATCAGGCTCTCGACCAGCTCGAAATGGCCGTTCATCACGGGCGCCATCTTCCAGCCCGCGCCGCCGGTCATGTAGCAGGCCGGCTCGGCGCCGCAGTGCGAGCGCACGTGCTGCACCATGCGTTCGACCGCGCCGGCGATGGCGTAGGTGCCGCCGCTGGTCAGCGCGTCGCTGGTGTTGGTGGGGAATTCGCGCACCTCGCCGGTGGGCACGTGCAGGCCCGCGGTGCCCGACTCGAGCGCGCGCAGCATGATGCCGTGGCCCGGCAGGATCAGGCCGCCGAGGAACTTGCCGTCGGCATCGACGGCCTCGACGGTGACCGCGGTGCCGATCAGCACCACCACCATGGGCCGCGGCGCGCCTTCGCGCAGCATGCGGTGGCGCGCGCCGATCATCGCGACCCAGCGGTCGGCGCCGAGGCGCGTGGGATGGTCGTAGCCGTTGACGATGCCGGCCTCGGCAAGGCTGGGCATGACCCAGCGCGGCGGACAGTCGAAGCGCTCGACCACCTGCTCCTCGGCGCGGCGGCGCAGCGCATCGCCGGCGACGACGCAGCCGAGCATGCTGGAAGGCGATGGAAGATCGGCCCAGGGGCCGTCGGCGAGCCGCTCGATGTGATCGAGGAACTCGGCACCCTGCGCCAGCAGGGCGGCGCCGGGGCGAGCCGCATCGTAGAGCGCCCACTTGAGGCGCGTGTTGCCGATGTCGATCGCGAGAAAGGGAGCGGTGGCTGCGGACATGCGCGGCATTATTGCGACTTTGTGACTATTCCTGCTGTCGCGGTGTTGTCGGTCGCGGTCGGGGACTACGCGGGGGCACCCCGGCGCGCCGCTACATTCGCGAATTCCATCGACCACCGACCAAGGAGAGAACCATGGGATTGTTGAGTTTCATCAAGGAAGCGGGCGAGAAGCTGTTCGGCGGCTCGTCGGCCCAGGCGGCCGAACCCGATGCCAACGACAAGGCCGCGGCCGCCATCAAGACCTACATCGAGACGCAGAACCTCGGCCTCACGAACCTCGCCGTGACCTATGTCGCGAGCACCGGCATCGTGACGCTCGCGGGCAACGCGCCCTCGCAGGAAGCCAGCGAGAAAGCCTCGCTCGCGGCCGGCAACGTGGCCAACGTGACGAGCGTGGAGAACAACCTGGTCGCGCCCGCGGCACCGCCCGCGCAGTACCACGACGTGGTCAAGGGCGACACGCTGTCGGCCATCTCCAAGAAGTACTACGGCGACGCCAACAAGTACAACGCGATCTTCGAGGCGAACAAGCCGATGCTGTCGCATCCGGACAAGATCTATCCGGGGCAGAAGCTGCGGATTCCTCCGTTGAACTGATCTTTCGCGACTCGTACAGGAAAAGGCCCGCGGCTTGCCCGCGGGCCTTTTTCTTTGAACTCGGCGACTTGCCGAATGTCGCCTCAATAGCAACAATCGTCGCCCAATGAGCAACGATTCTTCCTTGATGGACCTGCTGTTCCCCGCCGCGCGGCAGCGCGTGCTGGCGGTGCTGCTGCTGCAGCCGCAGTCCGCATTCCATCTGCGCGAGCTGGCGCGCCTGACCGACAGCCATGCGGGCACGCTCGCGCGCGAGGTGGACAAGCTGGCGCGCACCGGCCTGCTCAAGCGCAGCGAACAAGGCAACCAGGTGCGCTACAACGCCGACACCCGCCATCCCCTGTTCGAGGACCTCGCCGCGATGTTTCGCAAGACGCATGGCGTGGTGCCCGCCGTGCGCGAAGCGCTGGCACCGCTGGATGCGCAGATCCGGTTCGCGCTGGTGTTCGGCTCGATCGCGCGCGGCACGCCATCGCCCGGCAGCGACGTGGATCTGCTCGTGCTGGGCAGCGTCGACTTCATGACGCTCGCGCAGGCGGTGTTTCCCCTGCACGCGACGCTGGGCCGCGAAGTGAACACAGTGCTCTACACAACCGAGGAATTTGCACGGCGCGCACGCGCCGGCGATGCCTTCGCACGCGACATACTGGCCAAACCCAAACTGCTCGTGAAGGGAGGAGCGGATGAGCTTGCAGAACTTGCAGGCGATCGGGCGGCTGCAGGTCCATCAGCCTGATGCCGCGGGCATCGCCAAGCTGCTTCAGGCGGCGCGTCGCAACCTGGCCGACGCGCATGTCGCACAGGTCAGCACCGACAACCGCTTCGATGCGGCCTACAAGTGCATCATGCAATGCGCGATGCTGGGCCTGTGGGCCAACGGCTACCGCACGGCCACCAGCCAACCGGGCCATCACCAGACGGCCATCCAGAGCCTGGGGCTGACGATCGGCGTGGCGCAACCGGACATCATCGTGCTCGATGCGCTGCGCCGGCAACGCAACGTGAGCGACTACGAGGGCGACCCGATCTCCAATGCCGCGCTCCAGGCCTGCATCGACCAGGCCGCGCAATTGCTGGCTGGTGCCGAGGGTTGGCTGCGCGCCCATCGGCCCGATCTGCTGTCCCCTTAGCGGCTCAGTTCTGCTTCCAGGGCAGCCCACGCTTGCGCCACCCCCCAATAAAACCCCGGTGCCCGTTCTCGTCCGGATTCCCCTCGAACCCCTCGAGGATGTTGTAAGCCTCCACCCCCAACTCCGTCGCCCGCTTCGCCGCCGCGATCGAACGCACACCGCTGCGGCACAACAGCACCACCTTCTTCCCACCCTCGCCAGCCGCGCGCACACCCTCGTCGAAGCCCGGGTTCAACGCCATCCCCGGCCACTGCTTCCACGCCAGCGGCACCGCGCCCGGCACGAAGCCAACCCACTCGCGCTCGGCATCGGTGCGCACGTCGACCAGCACGGCCTCGCCGCTGGCCATCCATTGCGCCGCCTGCTCGGGCGTCACGTCGCCGGCATAGCCTTTTTCACCCACGGGTTCGGTCATCTTTTGCATTCCTTCCAATTCGATCGATGGCAAGAGGGTTCCCACGAAGCGGCGGCCATCTTTACCGGTTCCCGGTGGCCGTCGGATGGTGAAATTTTTCACCGGTTCGTGAAAACCCTGTTTGTCGTGTTTTGCTGCGCGCCAAAGATGGCGGCTTGGGCCTGTCAACCATAACTCCAAGAGGCGGCCTGGGATTTCCCCAGTCAGACCTATGGAGAGAGACAACATGACAGACAGCAAATCGACCCGCCGTCGCAGCCTGCTCAAGGGCGCCGCGGTGGCCGCGGGCGCCATGTCGGCGCCGATGGTCGCCATGGCCCAGACCACCACCCTGCGCTTCCAGAGCACCTGGCCGGCCAAGGACATCTTCCACGAGTACGCGCAGGACTACGCCAAGAAGGTCAACGACATGGCCGGCAGCCGCCTCAAGATCGAGGTGCTGCCCGCGGGCTCGGTGGTGCCGGCCTTCCAGCTGCTCGACGCCGTCGCCAAGGGCACGCTCGACGGCGGCCACGGCGTGGTCGCCTACTGGTACGGCAAGAACTCCGCGCTCGCGCTCTGGGGTTCGGGCCCGGGCTACGGCATGGACGCCAACATGATCCTGGCCTGGCACACCTACGGCGGCGGCAAGGCGCTGATGGAGGAGATCTACAAGAGCCTCAACCTCGACGTCGCCTCGTACCTCTACGGCCCGATGCCCACGCAGCCGCTGGGCTGGTTCAAGAAGCCGGTGTCCAAGGCCGAGGACATGAAGGGCCTGAAGTTCCGCACCGTGGGCCTCGCGGTCGACGTGTTCACCGACATGGGCGCGGCCGTGAACCCGCTGCCCGGCGGCGAGATCGTGCCCGCGCTCGACCGCGGCCTGATCGACGCGGCCGAGTTCAACAACGCCTCGAGCGACCGCGTGCTGGGCTTCCCCGACGTGGCCAAGAACTGCATGCTGCAGAGCTTCCACCAGTGCGGCGAGCAGTTCGAGGTGCTGTGGAACGGCCCCAAGCTGCGCGCGCTGCCGCCCGAGCTCAAGGCCGTGATCGAGTACGCGACCCAGGCCGCGAGCGCCGACATGAGCTGGAAGGCGATCGACCGCAACTCCAAGGACTACGAGGAGCTCAAGAAGAGCGGCATCAAGTTCTACAAGACGCCCGACACGGTGCTGCGCGCGCAGCTCGCCTCGTGGGACAAGACCATCGCGAAGAAGTCGGCCGAGAACCCGCTGTTCAAGAAGGTGCTCGATTCGCAACGCGCCTTCGCCGAGCGCGCGGGCCAGTGGCAGAACGACTACTCGGTCGATTTCAAGATGGCCTACAACCATTACTTCGGACGGCAGGCCAAAAAGACCTGAACGGGTCTTCCGGCCAGAGAAAGAACGCGAGGGCACCCCGAGGCGGGTGCCCTCTTCTCATTCCCGATTTCGCCTGACGCTGGCCGCGCACGACGCGCGCAGCGCCCGGCGAGGAGTTTCGTCCCGATGCAATCCTTCCTGTTGGCGGTCGACCGGTTCTCGACGTGGATCGGCAAGACTTTCGCCTGGTGTGCCCTGCTGCTCACGCTGCTGATCAGCTGGGAGGTGTTCTCGCGCTACGTGCTCAACCGGCCGCATGCCTGGGTGCTCGACGCGCAGATCATGCTCTACGGCGCCATGTTCATGACCGCCGGGGCCTACACGCTCTCGAAGAACGGCCACGTGCGCGGCGACGTGCTCTACGGCTTCTTCATGCCGCGCACGCAGGCGCTGGTCGACCTGGTGCTCTACATCGTCTTCTTCCTGCCCGGCATCGTCGCGCTGACCTGGGCCGGCTGGATCTACGCGAGCGAGGCGCTCGCGATCCGCGAGCAGACCTTCTCGGCCGAGCCGCTGCCGCTGTACCCGTTCAAGTTCATCATTCCGCTCGCGGGCTTCACGCTGCTCTTGCAGGGCTTCGTCGAGATCATCCGCTGCGTGCAGTGCATCCGCGACGGCGCCTGGCCTTCGCGCGAGCAGGACGTCGAGGAGGTCGACGTCGAGAAGCTCAAGGAGATGGTGCACGTGAAGGACGCCGACATCGCCGCGCTCGATCGCGTGGTGGTCGCCAACGAGGCACGGGAGGGCGCGCGATGAAGATCCGCCGCGAACTCTGGTTCGGCCTCACCTTCATGGCGCTGGTCGTGATCGCCGGCGCCACCATGCTGCTGCGCGCCGAGACCATCACCAACGGCCACCTGGGCCTGCTGATGCTGTCGCTCGTCGTGGTGGCGATCATGCTGGGCTTTCCCACCGCCTTCACGCTGATGGGCATGGGCATGCTCTTCACCTTCCTGGCCTACGAGCGCGACTGGCACCGCACGCTCGACCTGATGGTGCAGTCGGCCTACAAGACCATGGCCAACGACGTGCTGATCGCCGTGCCGCTGTTCGTCTTCATGGGCTACCTGGTCGAGCGCGCCAACCTGATCGAGTCGCTGTTCAAGAGCCTGCACCTCGCGCTCGCGCGGCTGCCGGGCGCGCTCGCGGTCGCCACGCTCGTGACCTGCACCATCTTCGCGACCGCCACCGGCATCGTCGGCGCGGTGGTCACGCTGATGGGCCTCTTGGCGCTGCCCGCGATGCTGCGCGGCGGCTACAGCGTGCCGCTGGCCGCGGGCGCGATCACGGCGGGCGGCTGCCTCGGCATCCTGATCCCGCCCTCGGTGCTGCTGATCGTCTACGGCGCCACCGCCGGCGTGTCGGTGGTCCAGCTCTACGCGGGCGCCTTCTTCCCGGGCCTGATGCTGGCCGGCCTCTACGTGGTCTACGTGATCCTGATCGCCAAGCTCAAGCCGCAGTGGGCACCGCCGCTGTCGGCCGCCGAGCGCGTGGTGCCGCTGCCGCCGCTGACGCAGCGGATCGCGGCCAGCCCGTCGGCGCATGCGCTGCTGGGCCTGCTCAAGGGCCGGCGCAATGCCGAGGTGCCGCTCTCGCACGTGCTCAGGCAGCTCGGCATCGTGGCGCTGCCCGCCGTCATCTACGCGCTGCTGGCGCTGGGCAGCTACCAGGCCGTGACCACGGTCGAGGCCGAGGCGCGCTACGACATCGAGGAGATCGGTGCGTCGCGCGGCAGCAGCAGCGGCAGCGGCAGCAGTTCGGGCGGCTTGCAGGAACCGCCGGCCGAAGGTGGCCTGCAGGAGCCACCGAGCGAAGGCGGGCTGCAGGAACCGCC
>NZ_JBZAYE010000989.1:0-1877 GCF_058244205.1 Variovorax sp. 20P10.2.4 | reverse complement strand
CGCCGCATGACCACCGCACGTCCCACCCTGGCCCCCGAGGCCCGCGACCGCCTCTACGCCGACTGCGCGAACGCCATCAGCGAGGCCGGCGCCGAGCGCGAATCGCTGTTCCTCGCGCGGCTCGCGCTGCTGCTGTTCGAGCAGGTCGGCGACGAGGCACGCTGCCGCGCCGCGCTGGCCGACGCGCTGCATGCGCTGCCCGTACCATCGCTGTCCGCAACCGAATGACAACCTGGAGATGACCCTCATGGACCGCCGTACCCTCCTTGCCACGCTCGCCTCGGGCGCCGCCGTGGCCGCCGCGCCCTTCGCCCGCGCGCAGGACTATCCCTCGCAACTGATCCGCTGGGTGGTGCCCTATCCCGCGGGCGGCGGCACCGACGTGATCGCGCGCGCGCTGGCCGAGGCCATGCGCCAGACGCTGGGCCAGCAGATCGTGATCGACAACCGCCCCGGCGCCTCGACCAACATCGGCGCCGACATGGTCGCCAAGAGCAAGCCCGACGGCTACACCGTGCTGTCGGCCGACAACGCGGTGCTGGCCTTCAACGAGCACCTGTTCGGCAAGCTGCCCTTCAACCCCGAGAAGGACTTCAGCTACATCGGCGCGATCGGCAAGTTCCCGCTGGCGCTGGTGGTGCACCCGGACTTCCCGGCCAAGACCTTCAAGGAGTTCCTGGCCTACGTGAAGGCCAATCCCGGCAAGGTCAACTACGCCTCGCCGGGCAACGGTTCGCCGCACCACCTGGCGATGGAAATGTTCAAGATGCGCACCGGCAGCTTCATCACCCACATCCCCTACCGCGGCGCGGCGCCGGCCATGGCCGACGTGATGGGCGGCCAGGTGCCGTGCATGTTCCTCGACCTGGCCTCCGGCCTGTCGATCATGAAGGCCAACAAGGTGCGCGTGCTGGCCATCGGCTCGGGCGCGCGCAGCAAGCTGCTGCCCGAGGTGCCGACGCTGGCCGAGGTGGGCGTGGCGAATTCCGAGGTGTTCGCGTTCCAGGGCGTGCTCGGCCCGGCCGGCCTGCCCGCGGCGGTGGTGAACAAGCTCAACGGCGACCTCAACCGCGCCTTCGGCAATCCGCAGGTGCAGAAGCGCTTCGAGGACTTCGGCATGGAAGCCATGCCCGGCACGCCCGCGCAGTTCGCGGCGCTGTCGCGCGCGGAGTCGAACCGCTGGGGCCCGATCATCAAGCAGGCAGGCATCAAGCTCGACTGATCGCCCCGGAGGGCGGCTCTCAGCGCGCGTAGGCCTTGCGCGAGCCGTCCTCGAACACCTCGTCGTCGCGCACCAGCTCGCCGTTCTCGTCCCAGCTGCGCTCGCGCGTGACGCGGCCGCGCGCGTCGAAGCTCGATTCGGCGACCAGCGTGCCCTTCTCGTCGAAGCGCTGGTGCGTGCCCTGCGGCAACTGCCGCGCGCCGCGCCCGCCCACGAGGTAGCGGCCCAGCGCGGCGCGCTGGCCGTTGTCGTGGAACTCGGTGACCAGCACCGTGCGCGCATTGCCCGCGCCGCTGTAGACCGACTTGGTGTGCGGCTGGCCGTTGAGGTAGTAGCTGTCGTCGCCGATCGGCTCGCCGGCGCTGTTCCAGCGCTGGTCGCGCACCAGCGTGCCGCGCTCCGAGAACTCCTGGTCGCGCAGGCGGATCGCCGAGCGCGCCGCCCCCAGCAGCGACACGGTCTCGCGGCGCTTCACGCCCTCGGACGAGAACTGGCGCTCGGTGCGCTGGTTGCCGTTGATCTCGTCGAGCTGCGAGGGCTTGCCGTTGTCGTAGAAATCCTGCGTGCGCACGCGCTTGCCGGCCAGGTAGGACTGGCGCGAGCGCAGGGTACCGCGCGCGTCGAACAGCTCGACCTGCGAGGGCGCGCCGCCGAA
>NZ_JBZAYE010000988.1:0-1879 GCF_058244205.1 Variovorax sp. 20P10.2.4 | reverse complement strand
CCGACCAGGTGGCGCGCGCGCTCGAGCATCTCGCGCCCGAAATGCGAGAGCTCGCTGCGCCGGCCCACGCGGTCGAACAGCGCGCGGCCGAGCACCTCCTCGAGCGCATGGATGCTGCGGCTCAGCGCGGGCTGCGTGATCGACAGCGCCTTGGCCGAGCGCGTGAAGGAGCCCGTCTCGGCCACCGAGAGGAAGTGGCGCAGCTGCACGAAGGTCATGGCATGGAGGGGCCTGTTCATGCATTGGAATTATGGCTGTGGATAGAACAATGCATTGGACGCCTGGCAAGCCATTGCCTAGATTCGCGGCCGGTCCCTTTTCAGAACAAGCAAAGACACATCACCCCAGGAGACAGGTCCCTTCATGCATTCCCTTCGCCAGCTTTCCCTCGCCGCCTGCCTCGCCTGCGCCGCCGTGCCCGCCGCCATGGCACAAGGCGCCGCCCCCAACGCCCAGCGCATCGAGTCGCTCGCGCGCGAGGCCTATCCGCAGCTCGACACGCTCTACAAGGACATCCACGCCCATCCCGAACTCGGTTTCCAGGAGGTGCGCACGGCCGGCAAGCTGGCCGAGCAGATGCGCGCCCTCGGCTTCGAGGTGACCGAGCACGTGGGCCGCACCGGCGTGGTCGCGGTCCTGCGCAACGGCGCCGGTCCCACGGTGCTGGTGCGCACCGAGCTCGATGCGCTGCCGATGCAGGAGAAGACCGGCCTGCCCTACGCGAGCCAGGCCAAGGCCACCTGGCAGGGCCGCGAGACCTTCGTCGCCCACAGCTGCGGCCACGACGTGCACATGGCAAGCTGGGTCGGCACCGCGCGCACGCTGCTCGCGCTCAAGGACCAGTGGCAGGGCACGCTGGTGTTCGTCGCGCAGCCGGCCGAGGAGGCCAGCGGCGGCGCCAAGGGCATGCTGGCCGACGGGCTCTACAAGCGCTTCCCCAAGCCCGATGCGGCCTTCGCGCTGCACACCTCGGCCTCGCCCTACGGCTACGTCGGCTACCGCGCGGGGCCGATTACCTCGGCCTCCGATGGCTTCGAGATCGACTTCAAGGGCCGCGGCGGCCATGGCTCGGCACCGCACCGTGCGATCGACCCGATCGTGCAGGCGGCCCATTTCGTGACCGACGTGCAGACCGTGGTGAGCCGCGAGAAGGACCCGGCCGAGTTCGGCGTGGTGACGGTGGGCGCGATCCAGGCCGGCACCGCCGGCAACATCATTCCCGACTCGGCGCTGCTGCGCGGCACCATCCGCAGCTACAAGCCGCAGGTGCGCAAGCAGCTGATCGACGGCGTGCGCCGCACCGCGCTGGCCTCGGCCGCGATGGCGGGCGCGCCCGAACCCGCCATCGGCCTCGACCCGGCGCGCGGCAACGGCGCGGTGATCAACGACCAGGCGCTGGCGCAGCGCACCGTGGCCGCGCTCAAGGCGCAGCTCGGCGACGCGAAGGTGGTGCAGGTGCCGCCGATCACCGCCAGCGAGGACTTCTCGGAGTTCGCGGTGGAGGGCGTGCCCACCTTCTTCTTCTTCATCGGCGTGAACGATCCGAAGGAGGTCGCCGAGTCGCAGAAGGAAGGCGGCAAGCCCCTGCCCTTCAACCATTCGCCCTTCTTCGCGCCGGTGCCCGAGCCCTCGATCACGACGGGCGTGCAGGCGATGACGGCCGCCGTGCTGAGCGCGCTGGCCGCGAAGCCTACTTCAGCCGGTAGCTGAGCTTCTTGCCGCCGCGCACCTGGGCATCGAGGCCCAGCCATTCGCCGTCGGCCACGGCATACCAGAGGTCGATCGGCTGCTCGGGCCCGCTGACGCGCCAGCGCCGGGCCGCCACGCCGCGGCCGCGCACCTCGACGCGGCCCTCGTCGAGCGCGGCGATGCGCACCGG
>NZ_JBZAYE010000987.1:0-1885 GCF_058244205.1 Variovorax sp. 20P10.2.4 | reverse complement strand
AGCAGCTGCGCGCCCGCGCGGAAAGCACCGGGCGCCTCGAGCCGTCCCGGCACCAGGTTGCAGCGCCCGATGAAGTTGGCGACGAACTGGTCGACCGGCTGCTCGTACACCTGCTGCGGCGTGCCGACCTGCCGCACCCGGCCATGGTCCATCACGGCCAGCCGGTCGGCGGTGGTCAGTGCCTCTTCCTGGTCGTGCGTCACCAGCAGCGTGGTGAGGCCCAGGCGCTGCTGCAGCGCGCGGATCTCGAGCCGCACCTCGGTGCGCAGCTGCGCGTCGAGGTTCGACATCGGCTCGTCGAGCAGGAACACCGCAGGCCGCACCACCAGCGCGCGCGCCAGCGCCACGCGTTGCTGCTGGCCGCCCGAGAGCGCGGCGGGCCGGCGCTCGGCCAGGTGCTCGAGCTGCACCAGACGCAGCGCTTCCTTCACGCGCGCGGCCTGCTCGGCGCGCGGCACCTTGCGCATCTGCAGCCCGAAAGCCACGTTCTCGGCCACGCTCATGTGCATGAACAGGGCATAGCCCTGGAACACCATGCCGGTGTCGCGCGCATGCGGCGGCGCATGCGTCACGTCGCGTTCGCCGAACAGGATGCGGCCCGCGCTCGGCGGCACGAAGCCGGCCACCATGCGCAGCGTGGTGCTCTTGCCGCAGCCCGAGGGGCCGAGCAGCGCGAGCAGTTCGCCCTGGGCCACGCGCAGGTCGAGATGGCGCACCGCGACCGTGCGGTCGTAGGTGCACTGGAGGTTGTCGAGATGGAGATGGCTCAAGAGGTCACCCGGGACAGACTGACGAAACGATCGGCGACCAGCAGCAGCACGGCGATCAGCACGGTCTGCACCGTGCCGACCGCGGCCAGCGTCGGGTCCATGTTGAAGTTGAGGTAGCTCAGCATCTCCACCGGCAGGGTGGCGTACCCGGGACCCGTGAGCATCATCGTCATCTCGAGGTTCTCGAAGCTGGCGATGAAGCTGAACACCGCCGCGGCCACGATGCCGGCGCGCATCGAGGGCAGCGTGACGCGCAGGAACACCGTGAGCGGGCGCGCCCCCAGGTTGGCCGCGGCCTCCTCGGGCGCGCGGCCCAGGCCCTGCAGGCTGGCCGAGACCAGGCGCACCGTCCACGGAATGGCCAGCAGCGCATGCGCGGCGATCAGGCCCGGCAGCGTGGCGACGATCTGCAGGTCGATGGCGTTGTCCACGCGCACGAAGAACACGTAGATGCCGGTGCCCAGCACCACGCCCGGAAAGGCCAGCGGCGACAGCAGCAGCGCCGACAGCGCGCGCCGGCCGCGGAACCGGCCGCGCTCGATCGCATAGGCCGCCGCCGTGCCGGTGCCCACGCCGAGCAGCGCCGAGATCGCCGCGAGCTGCAGCGACAGCACGAAGCTGCTCGCGAACTGCGGCTTGCTCCAGGCATTGGCATACCAATGCAGCGAATAGCCCTCGGGCGGGAAGCTCATGATCGGCTGCGCGAACACGCTGAGCCAGGCCACGGTGACCAGCGGCAGCAGCATCGCGGCATAGGTGGCGCCCACCAGCAGCCGGCGCGCGACGGTGGTGGGCCTCATGCGCAGCTTTCCTCGAGCACGGCCGACAGCGACCGGCCGATCGCATTCGGCCGCGTGGCCGCGTGCACGGCGATTGGCAGCGGCGACTGCAGCTCGCGCAGTTCGTCGAGCCGCATGCCGCGCACGATCACGACCAGGAAGGAGCCGTTCGCCGTGCCGGCGAACGGCAGCAGCGGGGCGAACAGCGTGCCCACGCACTGCACCAGCAGCGGCAGCCGCTCGTCGCGCACCGCGACCACGCCCTTGATGCGCAGCAGCCGCTCGCCGCACAGGCCCGCGAGGTTGTCGAGCCATTCGGCGAGCACGTCGCGTGCC
>NZ_JBZAYE010000986.1:0-1892 GCF_058244205.1 Variovorax sp. 20P10.2.4 | reverse complement strand
CCCAGCGTCAGCGCCTGGATCGGCAGGTCGTAGTTCAGCGTCGCACCCGACGGGAACGCCGTGCCCTCGGCCAGGCGGACGCCGCCGATGGGCAGCACCAGGTCGCCGTTGTAGGGCTGCACGCCCGGCACCAGCGCCCAGCCGTTCTCGTCGGGCGTGAGCGGCGGCGGCGCGAAGCCGTCGTTGATGCTGCCGTAGACGTCCATGTTGCCCGCCGCGCGCAGCACCAGGCTGCCCGCTTCGCCCGAGCCGTAGACGCCGGTCTTCTGCGTGCGCGGGTTCAGGCTGGCATAGCGGTAGCCCGACAGGTCGAGGTCGCCCTGCACCACCAGGTCCTTGTCGGTCACGATCTCCACGCCGGGGCGCAGGTGCAGCGCGTCGGCATAGGCGGCGTTGTTGAGGCCGGCGAGCTTGCCGTGCAGCAGCGCGCCGTTGGCGAGCGCGGCGTCGATGAACTTCGTGCTCTGCGCGTGCTTCTGGTCCAGGTAGGCCTGCGTGATCTCGCGGTACGGACGGCCGCTCACCGAGTCCAGCCCGTCCTTGATGACGGCCGCCGGATCGCTGTCGTCGTAGCGCCAGACGGCGTTGAGCGCGATGGAACGCGCGCCCTCGATGTCCAGGCGGCCGCTGGCGTCGATGCGGATGTCGCCGCTGGTCTCGCCGGTGCGCGCCGCATTCAGTTCGAGCGTGCCGCGCTGCCGGCCGTCGTGCTGGCCGGGCTGGCTGCCGACGCTGGCGTCGGTGCCGTGACGCAGGTCGATGCGCGCGCCGCCGGCCAGCGTGAGCGTGCCCTGGCCGCCATCGAGCTCGACCATGGCGCGGTTGGGCGCGTCGATGATCTGGCCGCGGCTGTCCACGCGCAGCACCGTGCCGTGCGCATCGAGCACGGCGCTGCCGCCGAGGGTCAGGCCGTTCCTGCCCGCCAGTCGGATGCTGCCCACGCGCTCGCCGCTGGCATCGATGGTGCCGCGCACCGTGAGGCTGCCGTTGTCGACGGAGACGTTGACCTCGCCGGCCTTCAGGCCGTCGCCGATGACGAGGTCGCCCTGCTTGAGCTGGAAGCTGCGGTTGCCGAACACCGCGCCGTCGTTCAGGCGCCGGTTGAGGGCCGCGAACTGCTCGTCCAGCGCACCGCCATCGCCCAGGCGCTGCGCGCGGATGTCCACGCTGCCGGCCTTGAACGGCACCAGGGTGCCGCCGGCGTCGTAGTGGCCGCCGCTGGCGCCGAGGATGCGGCCCTGCAGGTCCACCGTGCCGGCCGCCGCGCCGAGCGCCACGGCCGAGAGCGTGCCGGCACGGTTCTGCTGCGCCGACAGGTCGATGCTGGCGCCCGCCGCCTGGCGGATGCTGCCGGCGCGGCTTTCGAGGGCGACGTCGCCGCCCCAGCTGTACTTGTCGACGTCGTTGAAGGCCAGCCTGCGGCCGCCCACGTCGATGAGCGCGCCATCGGCCAGCGTGATGTCGTCCTGGGCCGTCAGCGTCAGCTTGCCGCTGGGCAGCACGATGGCCGAAGCCAGCGCGATGGTGCGCGCGTCGAACGCGAGGTTGGCGCCCAGTGCCTGGATGCCCTGGGCCGCCGCCGCGTCGAGCGCCCGGCCTTCGGGCGCGCCGATGCGCAAGCCCTCGCCCGCGGTGATGCGCAGGACCGCGCCGGCCTCGCCGGTGATCAGCGGCGTCGAGATCTCCAGGTCGCCGCCGCTGTAGGCGTAGCCCTTGCCCTCCTCGTAGGCGCCCTGGCTGCGGTAGACCGCGAGGCTGCCCTTGCGGCCCGCGCTCAGCCGCTCGCTGGCGGCCAGCTTCACGGTGGAGAAGCCCAGCGCGAGGCGGGCCTCGTCGTCCTGCCCGTTCGCCACCGTGTGCGGCGCGTCGCCGAGCTCGATGCGCGCGGCCTG
>NZ_JBZAYE010000985.1:0-1897 GCF_058244205.1 Variovorax sp. 20P10.2.4 | reverse complement strand
TGCCGGCTGCCCGAGGGCGAGGGCCCGGTGCTCGGCCTCGCGGGCGGCACCGGCCTGGCGCCCGTGCTCTCGATCATGGAGGACGCGCTCGCGCACGGCGACACGAGTCCGATGACGCTGCTGTTCTCGGTGCGCGACGACGCCGAGCTGATGTTGATGGACCGCCTCGCGGGGCTGGCCCGTGCGCATCCGAACTTCCGCTATGCGCTGCTGGTGACCGAGGCGCGCAGCCGCTTCTGCACGAAGCAGCAGTACGCGCCCTCGTGGCTGCGCGAGAACCACGGTTCGCTGGCCGGCGCCCGCGCGGTGATCGGCGGTTCGCCGGGCTTCGTCGCGGCCTGTTCCGACACCTGCATCGCGCTGGGCATGGCGAGCACGGCGATCTCCGCCGACAGCTTCACGCCGGTGGCGCAGACCTAGCGGGCTTTTCGATTTTTTTCCCGGTACGACAGACACATAAAAGGAGACAACGATGATCGAGATTGCAAAGGCCCGCTTCCGGGCCGCCGCCTTCGGCGCGGCACTGTGCTTCGCGGCGCTCTCGGGCGCGCGGGCCGACATCAACGTGGGCGTGGTGGTCTCGGCCACCGGGCCCGCGGCCTCGGTGGGCGTGACCCAGCAGCGCACGGTGTCGGTGCTGCCCGCCACCGCGGGCGGCGAGAAGGTCAACTACATCCTGCTCGACGACGCGTCCGACACCTCGACCACGGTCAAGAACGTGCGCAAGCTGATCTCCGAGTCGGCGATCGACCTGCTGATCGGGCCGAGCCTCACGCCCAACTCGCTGGCCGTGCTCGACGTGCTGGTGGAGAGCGGCACGCCGATGATCAGCCTCGCGGGCTCGGGCGCCATCGTCGAGCCGGTGGACGACCGCAAGCGCTGGGCCTTCAAGACGCCGCAGAGCGACACCCACATGGCGACCGCGATCGTCAAGCACATGGCCGACAACGGCGTGAAGCGCGTGGCCTTCATCGGCTTCAACGACGCCTACGGCGAAGGCTGGTGGCGCGAGTTCGGCAAGCTCGCAGAGCTGCGCAAGATCGAGGTGGTGGCCAACGAGCGCTACACGCGCACCGATGCCTCGGTCACCGGGCAGGTGCTCAAGCTGCTGGCCTCGCAGCCCGACGCGGTGTTCATCGCGGCCTCGGGCACGCCCGCGGTGCTGCCGCAGGCCACGCTGTTCGACCGCGGCTACCGCGGCAAGGTCTACCAGACCCATGGCGTGGCGAACAACGACTTCCTGCGCGTGGGCGGCGCCAAGCTCGAGGGCACCTTCGTGCCGGCCGGCCCGGTGCTGGTGGCCGAGCAGCTGCCCGACAGCCATCCGGCCAAGAAGCCCTCGCTCGAATTCATCCGCAAGTACGAGGCGCTGCCCAACGCGGGCCACCGCTCCACATTCGCCGCCTACCTCTGGGATGCGGCGCTGATCCTGCAGGACGCCGCGCCGCGCGCGCTCAAGGGCGCCAAGCCCGGCACGCCCGAATTCCGCAAGGCGCTGCGCGACGCGATCGAGTCCACGCAGGACCTGCACGCCACCAACGGTGTCTACAGCCTCGGGCCCAAGGACCACATCGGCCTGGACCAGCGCAGCCGGGTGATGGTGCGCATCGAGAAGGGCAGCTGGAAGTACATCCCCTGACGCGCGGCGGACCCTACAGATCATGGACATGCAGATCTTCGGCCTGCTGGTGCAGGACGGCCTCGCGAGCGGCGCGGTCTACGTGCTGCTGGCGCTGGCGCTCGTGATGGTCTTCACCGTCACGCGCATCGTGTTCGTCCCGCAGGGCGAATTCGTCAGCGCCAGCGTGCTGACCATCGCGGCCTTCCAGCAGGGCCAGGCGCCGGGGCTGGCGGTGCCGGTGGCGGCGGTGGCCCTGCTGGCCTGCGGCATGGAAAC
>NZ_JBZAYE010000984.1:0-1898 GCF_058244205.1 Variovorax sp. 20P10.2.4 | reverse complement strand
TTCATGCCCAGCGGCACGGCGATGCGCTCGCGCACCAGCTGGTCCCAGGGCTGGCCATAGCGGTCCGACAGCAGCTGCCCGACCAGCGCGATGCCCAGGCTGCCGTAGCGCGGCGCGCACGGCGGCGACTGCGTGAGCTCGAGCGAGGAGAGCGCCACCATCAGGTGCGCACGCGTGGGCTTCGCGAAGGGATTGGAATCGGGCCCGGGCGGACGCGCCGGCAGCGCGGGCAGGTTCGGCAGGCAGGCGGTGTGCGTGATGAGCTGGCGCAGCGTGATCGTGGCCACGGGCGGCGACAGCGTGGCCTTGTCGGCGAGCAGCCGGCCCAGCGTGTCGTCGAGCGAGAAGTCGCCGCGCTCCACGGCCTGTGCGAGCAGCAGGCCGGTGAAGACCTTGCTGATCGAGCCGATCTCGAACACCGGCTGCGCCTCGCCGGGCGCCATCGCCTTCGCCTTGCCGACGTGCCCAGGCCTATTGCGCTGGATCGCGTAGCGCGCCGTGCCGTCGCGCCAGGTGCCCGCGACGATGGTGCCGGGACGGTCGCCGAGGACCCGGGCGGCGAGCGATGCGGGCGGACTGTCGAAGCCGGTGGGTTCGGCATGGCCGGCCAGCGGCAGCAGCAGCGCCGACAGCGCGAGGAGGGAGGCGGGAAGATATCGCATGGCGCGCATCTTCGAAGCGCGCGGGCGCCGCGGCAACGCACGGCGTCGTCCGCCGCGTCACCGCCGTAACGCGCGTAACGACGGCCCGTGGCTCAGCGCTTGTCGGCGGGCAGCACGTTGCGCGGGTCCTGCCGCAGCACCAGGTCCCAGAGTTGCTGACCGGTCGGCGCGCGCGATTCCTCGCAGACATGCGCGACCAGCCCGGCGGCGCGCCCGACCAGCGCCAGGCCGCGGCCCAGCAGCGGGTCGAGGCCCATGTCGGCGAGCACCGCGCCGTTGGCGCCTGCCGCGTTGAGCGGCAGGTAGCGGCCATGGTCCTCGCGCAGCACCTCGACCAGCGCGAGCGCGAGCCGCCAGTGGCGCCCGAAGTAGCCGTTGGCCTTCGACACGGCCATGAGCGTCGGCACGCGCGGATCGCCGTCGACGTGGATCGGATGCCCGATGCCCGGGATGCTGCGCTTCGCCTGCCGGCGCTCGCGCACCAGCGTGGCCGCGCGTTCGCGCAGCTCGGCATCGCTCGCGTCGTCGGTGAGGCCCGCGGCAGCCGCGAGCAGCATCTCGCTGACGTTCTGCACCGTGCCGAGGAAGTTCGAGCCCGCGCCCAGCAGGCCCGCGGCCACCGCGCCCTGCAGCGACTCGGGCGCGCCGAGCCAGGTCATGCGCGCGGCGATCGCGCTCGGCGTGAGGCCGTGGTCGGCCGCGGTCACCAGCAGCATGTTGACCATCGCCTTCTCGCGCGGCTCGGGCAGCCGCGCCATCGCGAGCAGCCACAGCATCTCGACGAAGTCGAGCTTGCCGATGATCTCGGTGGCGAGGTTCAGGCCGCGCACGTGGATCGCGTCGGGGGTCGTGTAGCCGATCTCGGTGGTGATCGTCATCGTCGGCCCCTCAGCCTGCCAGGCCCACGGTGATGCCGCCGCAGACGTAGAGCACCTGGCCCGTCATGAACGAGGCCATCGGGTGCATGAAGGCGTCGACCGCGTGCGCCACCTCGGCGGGCTCGCCGAAGCGCTGCACCGGGATGCCCTCGGCGATGCGCCGCGTGCGCGGGCTGTCGGCGGGATTCGCGGCCTTGAAGGCCTCGGTGGCGATCGGACCCGGCGCCACCGCGTTGACCGTGATGCCCTGCGCCGCGAGCTCGAGCGCCCAGGTGCGCGTGAGCGCGTTGAGCGCGCCCTTGGCGGCCGAGTAGCCGCTGCGCAGCTCCTTGCCGAGCGCGGCGCGGCTCGTGATGTT
>NZ_JBZAYE010000983.1:0-1900 GCF_058244205.1 Variovorax sp. 20P10.2.4 | reverse complement strand
CGTGGCGACATCGGGCACCTTGATGCCGGCACCGCGCTTCGGCGGTTCCGAGACCTTCAGCGTCTTCAGCCGCGGCTTGACGTCCACGCCGAGGTCCTCGGGCTTGAAAGTGTCGAGCTGCTTCTTCTTGGCCTTCATGATGTTGGGCAGCGTGACGTAGCGCGGCTCGTTCAGGCGCAGGTCGGTCGTGATGACGGCCGGCAGCGTGAGCGAGACGGTCTCGAGGCCGCCGTCGACTTCACGGGTCACGTTGGCCTTGTCGCCGGCGACTTCGACCTTCGAAGCGAAGGTGGCTTGCGGCAGGTCGGCCAGCGCGGCCAGCATCTGACCGGTCTGGTTGGCGTCGTCGTCGATGGCCTGCTTGCCGAGGATGATCAGCTGCGGCTGTTCCTTGTCGACCAGCGCCTTGAGCAGCTTGGCCACGGCCAGGGGCTGCAGTTCTTCCGAGGTCTCGACCAGGATGCCGCGGTCGGCGCCGATGGCCATCGCGGTGCGCAGGGTTTCCTGCGACTTGGCGTCGCCGCACGAGACGGCGATGACCTCGGTCACCACGCCCTTCTCCTTCAGGCGCACGGCCTCTTCGACGGCGATCTCGTCGAAGGGGTTCATGCTCATCTTGACGTTGGCGATGTCCACGCCCGTGCCGTCGCTCTTGACGCGCACCTTCACGTTGTAGTCGACGACCCGTTTGACGGGCACGAGAATCTTCATGGCTGGTCCTTCAATGAAAACGGAGGGGGTTCACTCGAGCTTCGCGCCCGACTGCTTGATGAGGCGCTCCCAGATCGGCCGCTCGGCCTTCCAGGCGGCGGCGAAGAGTTCGGGCGAGCTGTCCTTGAGCTCGAAGCCCATGGCCGCGATGCGCTCGCGCACGTCGGGCTGCTGCGAGGCCTTGCGCACTTCCTCGGCGATGCGGTCCACGATGGGCTTGGGCGTCTTGGCGGGCACGGCGAAGGCAAGCCAGCCGGTCACGCGGTAGGCCTCGTCCTTCAAGCCCTGCTCGGCCATCGTCGGCACGGTGGGCAGCGCGGCCATGCGGCGTTCGCCGCTCACGCCGATGGCCCGCACCTTGCCCGCGTCGATGTGCGGCTTGGCGACCAGCGCGCTCGCATAGGCCATCTGGATCTGGCCGCCGATCAGGTCCTGCATCATCGGCGCCTCGCCCTTGTAGGCGACGTGGTTCATGTCGGCCTGCTGCGTGAGGCTCATGTGCGCGCCCGCCAGGTGCGGGTAGGCGCCCACGCCGTAGGAGCCATAGGCGACCTTGCCCTTGTTCGCGGCCACGTACTTCAGCAGTTCGGGCGCGGTCTTGGCCGGCACGCTCGGATGCACCACCAGCACCAGCGGCCCCATCGCCACCTGGTAGACCAGCGTGAGGTCGCGCTGCGTGTCGTAGGGCAGCTTCTCGTAGAGGAACTCGTTGGTCAGCAGCGAATTGCTCAGCGAGAAGACGATGGTGTAGCCGTCGGGCGCTGCCTTGGCGACCATGTCGGTGCCGATGATGCCGGCCGCGCCGGGCTTGTTGTCGATCACCACGGGCTGGCCGAGGCCGGCCGCCATCTTCTGGCCCAGCACGCGCGCGAGCACGTCGGTGGCGCCGCCGGCCTGGAAGGGCACGACCATGCGGATCGGCTTGTTCGGATAAGGCGCCTGGGCCTGGGCCGGCGCATGGGCCAGCGCGAGCAGCGCGGCGGCGGTTGCGGTGGTGGCGCGCAGCAGCGCGCGACGGGTCGGGTGTCGGGTGATGGTCATGGTGTCCCTGATGGTTCTTGGGGTCGGAGAAACGAAAGGCGGCGGGCCGTGCGCTGCGGCCCGCCGTGCGGCGGCTTCAGGCCGTCGCGACGCGGGTCTTGAAAGGCAGCGGCTCGAGCGCCTGCTGCAGCCGCTCGGCGAGCGCCGC
>NZ_JBZAYE010000982.1:0-1905 GCF_058244205.1 Variovorax sp. 20P10.2.4 | reverse complement strand
ATGTGAAGCTCACGGCGCCGGTGCCCGCGCCGCGCAAGTTCCTCGGCCTCGGCGGCAACTACGCCTCGCACCTCGAGGAGGCCGCGAAGCTGGGCCTGACACGGCCACCGGGACAGGTGTGGTTCAACAAGCAGGTGTCGTGCGTGGCCGGCCCCTTCGACGACGTGCACCGGCCACGCGTGTCGGCGCAGTTCGACTACGAGGGCGAGCTCGGCGTGGTCATCGGCCGGCGCTGCCGCCATGTGCGGGCCGAGGAGGCGATGGCCATGGTCGCAGGCTACGTCGTGATCAACGACATGAGCGTGCGCGACTGGCAGCTGCGCGCGCCCACGCATACGCTGGGCAAGTCCTTCGACACGCACGGCCCCTTCGGCCCCTGGCTGGTGACGCGCGACGAGATCGCCGATCCGCATGCGCTGCGGCTGCGCACCTGGGTCAACGGCGAGCTGCGCCAGGACGGCAACACCGCCCAGATGATCCATCGCATCGAGGCCATGCTGGTCGAGCTGAGCACCGCCTTCACGCTCGAGCCCGGCGACGTGCTGAGCACCGGCAGCCCCGCTGGTGTCGGCGGCCTGATGGACCCGCCGCGCTACCTGGTGCCGGGCGACGTGGTGCGCGTGGAGATCGAGGGCATCGGCCACATCGAGAACCGCGTGGTGGAAGAACCCCTGGAGACCGCCCGATGAACGAACCTCAGCGCGCCCTGCCCGACCTCGCCTCCGCCGCATTGCGGCCCGTGAAGCTCGCCCACGTGGTGCTGCGCGTGGCCGAGCTCGCGCGTTCGCGCGCCTGGTACCTCGCGGTGCTGCAGGCGCGCGTGGCCTTCGAGAACGAGATGCTGTGCTTCCTGAGCTACGACGACGAGCACCACCGCATCGGCCTGATCGCGCGCCCCGACCTGGGCCGCGAGGCCGATGCGAACACCGGGCTCGAGCACATCGCCTTCACCTACGGCTCGCTGGCCGCGCTGCTCGCCAACCACCGGCGGCTGGCCGCGCTCGGCATCGTGCCCTACTGGTGCATCAACCACGGGCCGACGATCTCGATGTACTACCGCGACCCCGACGGCCACCGGCTCGAGCTGCAGCACGACGTGTTCGAGACCGCCGCCGAGGTCGACGCCTTCTTCGCGGGCGGCGCCTATGCCGAGAACTTCATGGGCGTGCTGTTCGACCCCGCGGACCTGGCCGCGCGCTTCGAGGCCGGCGAGCCGCTGGCCTCGCTGACCGCGCGGCCCGGCCTGCCAGTAGGCAAGGGGCCGTGGGACATGTTCGTGCCCTGACAAGGTGTGAGGCGGGCTCAGCACTCGACCACGTTGACCGCGAGCCCGCCGAGCGAAGTCTCCTTGTAGGTCGACTTCATGTCCTCGCCGGTCTGCTTCATGGTGCGGATCACGGCGTCGAGCGAGACGTAGTGGCTGCCGTCGCCGCGCAGCGCCATGCGCGCCGCGTTGATGGCCTTCACCGCGCCCATGGCATTGCGTTCCACGCAGGGGATCTGCACCATGCCGCCGACCGGGTCGCAGGTCAGGCCGAGGTTGTGCTCCATGCCGATCTCGGCCGCGTTCTCGACCTGCGCCGGCGTGCCGCCGAGCACCGCGGCCAGCGCGCCGGCCGCCATCGAGCAGGCCACGCCGACCTCGCCCTGGCAGCCGACCTCGGCGCCCGAGATCGAGGCGTTGGTCTTGTAGAGCATGCCGATCGCCGCGGCCGTGAGCAGGAAGTCGACGATGCCCGCGTCGCTCGCGCTCGGCACGAAGCGCTGGTAGTAGTGCATCACGGCCGGCACCACGCCGGCCGCGCCGTTGGTGGGCGCGGTCACCACGCGACCGCCGGCCGCGTTCTCCTCGTTGACCGCCATCGCGAAGGCATTGACCCAATCCATGGCCGCGAGCGGATCGGC
>NZ_JBZAYE010000981.1:0-1907 GCF_058244205.1 Variovorax sp. 20P10.2.4 | reverse complement strand
AGCTCGCGCAGCAGCGGCAGGCGCCCGATCACCACGCCCTGCCCCGCCACCGCCGCGCCCACCGCGTCGGCGTACTGCGTGAAGCGCAGCGTGCTCTTCATGCGCAGGTCGTGCAGCCCCATCACCTTGAGCCAGGGTTCCCAGTCGATGGTGGGTGCCTCGCTGTGGTCGGGGTACTCGACCGTGAGCAAGGTGAGGTTCGCGAGATCGGCCGGCTTGCGCAGCGACTTGGCGAGCGCGGGCGAGCACAGTGGCACCACGCTCTCCTCGAACAGCGCCGGCCCCTTGCCGCGCGAGACCGGCATCAGCCGCACCGCCACGTCGACGCGGCTGCGCTCGAGGTCGAGCACCTCGAGCGTGGCCGACACGCGCACGTCGACCTGCGGATGGCTGCCGGTGAAGCGCGCGAGCCGCGGGATCAGCCACAGCGAGGCGAAGCCCGGCGTGGTGGTGATCGCGACCTGGCGCGGCGCCGAGCCGGCGCGCACGCGCGCGGTGGCATCGCGCAGCCGCTCCAGGCTGTCGGTGACGGCGCGCTGCATCACGCCGCCGGCCTCGGTGAGCACCAGCGCGCGATGGCGGCGCTCGAACAGCAGCACGCCCAGGCTGGCCTCGAGCTGCTGGATCTGCCGGCTCACGGCCGACTGCGTGAGATGAAGCTCGGTCGCGGCCAGCGTGAAGCTCAGCCGGCGCGCGGCCGCCTCGAAGCTGCGCATGAGTTCCAGCGGCGGCAGGTCGACCACGCTCTGGGGCTGGGCCGGCGAGGCCTTCTTTGCATTCTCGATACGCATGCAATGAGTTCCAAAAGACCGTTTGTAAAGGACTGGGCGCTCAATATATTCATTCGCATGACGAATGCAATGGAGCTTGCCATGAGCACCCCCTTCCCTTCCTGCTTCCAGCTCAGCCTGCCGGCGCGCGCGGTCTTCGCCGTGGCCGATGGCGCCGGCGTGGGCATCGAATGCCGCAGCGGCTCGGTCTGGGTCACCCTGGACCGCGATCCGCGCGACATCGTGCTCGAGCCCGGCGATCGCTTCGAGGGCACCGAGCACCGCCGCATCCTGGTGTCGGCGCTCGAGCCCGCGCGCATCACGGTGTCGGACGCGCAACCGGCCGCGATCCCGCTGCCGGTGCCCGCGCGCCGGCGGTCGCCTTGGCGACTGCTGCCCCACGGGTTGTCCCCGGCTTGACCCTGGCCCCCCGGCATCGAACCATCGATGCCAGGGAACCGGAGCACGCCAGCCAGAGCCGCCCCGTCGACGGGCGGCTTTTTCTTTGGGCGCCGTGCACGGTCATCCATTCCCCCCGAACATCCGAGCCGACGAACACGTGGAGAGATTCCGATGACGCAGCAGCCACCACAGGACCCGGGCGCGCAACCCTGCGTGCTCTACGCGCTCGACGAGGGCATCGCCACCCTCACGCTCAATCTGCCGGCCAAGCTCAACCCGCTGGCGATCGAGCTGCAGCAGGAATTGCGTGCCCACCTCGAACGCATCCGCGACGACCGCGCCGTGCGCGCCCTGATCCTCACGGGCGCCGGCAAGGCCTTCTGCGTGGGCGCCGATCTCAGTGCGATGCGACCGCCGCAGGACGGCAAGACGCTCGGCGACCAGACCGCCGAGTGGATGCAGTCGCTGAGCAACCCGCTGATCGAGACGCTGCAGTCGATGCCGATCCCCGTGGTGGCCGCCGTCAACGGCGCGGCCGCCGGTGCCGGCGTGGGCCTCGCGCTCGCGGCCGACATCACGCTGGCGGCGCGCAGCGCCTACTTCTACCTGCCCTTCCTGCCCAAGCTCGGCATCGTGCCGGACCTGGGCTGCACCTGGGCCATTCCGCACCGCGCGGGCCGGGCGCGCGCGATGGGCATGGCGCTGCTCGACGAGCGGCTCGGCGCCGGGCGCGCG
>NZ_JBZAYE010000980.1:0-1908 GCF_058244205.1 Variovorax sp. 20P10.2.4 | reverse complement strand
CCGCGCCCGCCCCCTCGATCGACACCGCGAGCGAAACCCAACAGGCGCTGATGGCCGAGCTGCAGGCCATGCGCACGCTGATGGAGAGCCGCTTCAACGCCCTCGCCTGGCTCGGCCCGGCGCGGCAGAACCCGGTGCATTCGAACCTGATGCTCAAGCTGCTGCGCGCCGGCTACTCGCCCGCGCTCGCACGCAGCGTGCTCGAATCGATCGCGCTCGACAACGACGCGGCCGGCGCGGTGCGCCGCATGATGGCCGCGCTCGAAGGCATGCTCGGCATCGACCCCGCCGCGCCCACGCTGGCCGAGGAAGGCGGCGTATACGCGCTGGTCGGCGCCACCGGCGTCGGCAAGACCACCACCGCCGCCAAGATCGCGGCCCAGTGCGCGCGACTGCACGGCCCGGCCAGCGTCGGCCTGATCACGCTCGACATGCACCGCGCGGGGGCGCACGAGCAGTTGCGCGCCCACGGCCGCGCCATGGGCGTGGTGGCGCATCTCGCGCACGACCGCGCCGCGCTGCAGGAGCTGCTCGCGCTGTTCCACGGCAAGCGCATGGTGCTGATCGACACCGCCGGTCTCGCGCCGCGCGATCCGCGCCGGCGCGACCTGCTGGACCTGCTCGACCTGCCCGGCATCTCGCGCCTGATGGTGCTCAACGCCGGCGCGCACGGCGACACGCTCGACGAAATGGCCGCCAGCTTCAAGATCGGCGGCGCGCGCCAGGCCGTGCTGAGCAAGACCGACGAGGCCGTGAAGCTGGGCCCGGCGCTCGACACGCTGATCCGCCACCAGCTGGTGCTGCGCGGCGTGGCCCATGGCCCGCGCACCTCGCAGGACTGGAAGCCGGCGCTGGCCGCCGAGCTGGTGCGCGACTCGATGCGCGCGGCGCAGCGCTCGCCCTTCGATCCGCAGCCGGCCGATCTCGAACTGTTCTTCTCGCCCGGCGCGGGCGAACTCTGAGGAGCGTTCCGCCCCCACGACACGACATGCAGGCCGCTTCCCCGCTCTCCCAGATGTACACGCCCAAGGGCCGGCTCGACCGCGATGCGCTGATCCGCCAGCACGTGCCGCTGGTGCGCCGGCTGGCGCATCACATGATCGCCAAGCTGCCGCCCAACGTCGAGCTCGACGACCTGATCCAGGTCGGCATGATCGGCCTGGCCGATGCGCTGTCGCGCTACGAGGCCAGCCAGGGCGTGCAGTTCGAGACCTTCGCCACCCAGCGCATCCGCGGCGCCATGCTCGACGAGCTGCGCGACGGCGACTGGCTCTCGCGCGGCTCGCGCAAGAGCCAGAAGCAGATCGAACAGGCGGTGCGCGCGCTCGAGCAGAAGCTGGGCCGCGCGCCGGCCGAATCCGAGATCGCCGAAGCGCTCGAGATGCCGCTGGCCGACTACCAGAGCCTGCTGGGCCGCGTGCGCGGCACCCAGCTCGTGTACCTGGAAGACATGGGTGGCGGCACCGACGCCGAGGGCGAATCGGGCTTTCTCGACCGCCACCTCGCCGATGCCGACGCCGACCCGATGAGCCTGCTCAAGGACCAGCGGCTGCGCCAGGCGCTGGTGGGCGCGATCGACAGCCTGCCCGAGCGCGAGCGCCACATCATGGGCATGTACTACGAGCAGGACATGAACCTCAAGGAGATCGCGGCCGTGCTCGGCGTGACCGAGTCGCGCGTCTCGCAGCTGCACAGCCAGTCGATCGCGCGGCTGCGCGCGAAGATGCGCTCGCACTGACGCTCACACAGCACCGCGCCGCGGTGCTTTTTTCATCGCGCGCCGAGGATCGCCGCGAGCTGGCTTTCGAGGCTTCGGCCGGCCGCCGGAAAGCACCCGTCGAGCGCCGCCGTGCCCACCGTGAAGCCCGCGGCACCGCTGGCGCGAACCGCCGCGATGCGTTCGGGCGT
>NZ_JBZAYE010000098.1:0-17295 GCF_058244205.1 Variovorax sp. 20P10.2.4 | reverse complement strand
GTTGATGCGCACGCCGTCGCGGCCATGCTGTTTCGCGAGCGCGACCGTGAGGCTGTCGACCGCGCCCTTGCTCGCGGCATAGAAGCTCTCGTCGGGCAGGCCGCCATGGCGCGCGGCCGCCGAGGACATGTTGACGATGACGCCGCCCGTGCCGCCGTGCCGCGTCGACATGCGGCGCACCGCCTCGCGGCTGCAATGGAAGACGCTGAAGACGTTGGTCGCGAAGACCTCGGACAGCAGCGCCTCGTCGATCGCCTCGAGCGCACGCTGGCCGCCGACGATGCCCGCGTTGTTGACCAGCACCGAGACGGGCCCGAGCAGCGCATCGACCTCGCGGAACAGCCGCGCGGCCTCGGCATCCTGCGAGACGTCCGCGGCGATCGCGACGGCACGCCCGCCCTCCTCCTCGATGCGCCGCACCAGCGCGCGCGCCTGTTCGTGCGCGCTGCGGTAGTTGATGCACACCTGCCAGCCCTCGCGGGCTGCGCGTTGCGCGATGGCGGCACCGATGCCGCGGCTCGCCCCGGTCACGACCATGACCTTGCTCATGAACGATCCTCCGTTCGACGGATGAAAAAAGAAAAGAAAAAGAGATCCGGCGCGCCGCGGGACGCGCCGCCGCTGTCAGAACGAGACGCTCTGGCGGCCCTTGAGCGCGAGCATCTCGCGCGCCTCGTCGGGCGTCGCGACCTCGAGGCCCAGGCCCTGCACCAGTTCGCAGGCCAGGCGCACCTGCTCGGCATTCGACGTGGCCAGCCGGCCGGGGCCGGCCCAGAGCGAGTCCTCCAGGCCGACACGGATGTGCCCGCCCATCGCGACCGACATCGCGGCGATGCGCATCTGCGCAGCGCCCGCGCCGAGCACCGACCACTGGTATTGGTCGCCGAACAGCCGGTCGGCCGTGCGGCGCATGTGGGCGACGTCCTCGGGATGGCTGCCGATGCCGCCCAGGATGCCGAACACGGACTGGATCATCAGCGGCGGCTTGACCAGGCCGCGGTCCAGGAAGTGCTTGAGGTTGTAGAGATGCGAGATGTCGTAGCACTCGAACTCGAAGCGGGTGCCGTTGTTCGCGCAGGTCTGCAGGATGTACTCGATGTCCTTGAAGGTGTTGCGGAACACCAGGTCGCGCGTGGCCTCCAGGTGGACCGGCTCCCAGTCGAAGCGGAACTTCGTGTAGCGATCGAGCAGGTGGAACAGCCCGAAGTTGGTCGACCCCATGTTGAGCGAGGCCAGCTCCGGCTTGAAGGTGAGCGCGGGCTTCACGCGCTCCTCGACCAGCATGTAGGGACTGCCGCCCGAGGTGATGTTGATCACCGCGTCGGTCTGGCGGTTGATCGCGCTCAGGAAGCGCTCGAAGGCCTCGGGCGTCTGGTCGGGCTTGCCGGTCTCGGGATTGCGCGCATGCAGGTGCAGGATCGCGGCGCCGGCCCGCGCCGCGGCCAGGGCCTCGCGCGTGATCTCCTCGGGCGTGATGGGAAGATGCGGCGACATCGAGGGCGTGTGGATCGCGCCCGTCACCGCGCAGGTGATGATGACTTTGCGGCGGCTCATGCCGGCGCTCCCGGTGTGCGAATCATCTGGCTCGTCTCCTTGGTTCTGCTCATGGGGACAAGCGTATCGGTGGGTGTCGCGCGGCGGAAATACCGTCTCGGCATGGTCGCCATGCCAAGACTTCGCGCGACCCCGGGGCGCTACAGGAAACCGATCGAGATCCAGGGCACGAGCGCGATCAGCAGCAGCCCGGCCAGCAGTGCGCCCATGTACGGCAGGATGGCCTTCATGCCGCGGTCCGGCGAGATGCGGCCGATGGCGCAGGCCGTGTAGTAGCCCACGCCGAACGGCGGCATGAACAGGCCGATGCCCATCGCCAGCACCACGACCATCGCGTAGTGCACCTCGTGCACGCCGATCTCCTTGGCGATCGGGAACATCAGCGGCCCGAACAGCACGATCGCGGGAATGCCCTCGAGCACCGAGCCCAGCAGCACGAACGCGACGATCGACAGCGCCAGGAAGGTGTAGTGCCCGCCCGGCACGCCGGCGAGCGCCGCCACCAGGTCGCGCGAGAAGCCCGACTGGGTCAATGCCCAGGCCATGGCCGTGGCGGCACCGATGATCAGCAGGATCGCGCCCGACAGCGCGGCGGTCTCGGCCAGCATCGCGCCGAGGCGGCGCCAGGGCAGGCCCTTGTTGATGAGCCAGCCCGCCACCAGCGCATAGACGATGCCCACGGTGGAGACTTCGGTGGCGGTGGTCACGCCCTCGACCACGGCGGCGCGGATCAGGAACGGCAGCGCGAGCCCCGGCAACGCGAGCAGCAGCGTGCGGCGCACCGTGCGCCAGTAGGCGGCCGAGCGCAGCAGGCCCGGCGCGGCATCGACGATGTCGTTGCGGCAATGGAACCCCACCACCACGGCCAGCGCGAGCGCCATCACCACCGCGGGCAGGATGCCGCCGGTGAACAGCGCGGCGATCGAGACGCCCGTGGCCGAGCCGATGGTGATGAGCACCAGGCTGGGCGGAATGGTCTCGGACATCGCGCCCGAGGACGACAGCAGCGCGACCAGGTCGCCCTCGTCCACGCCGCGCTTCTTCATCTCGGGAAAGAGCCCGGGCGCGATGGCCGCCATGTCGGCCGCCTTCGAGCCCGAGATGCCCGACACCAGGAACATCGCGCCGAGCAGCACGTACGAGAGGCCGCCGCGCACGTGGCCGATCAGCGCGGCCAGGAACGACACCAGGCTGCGCGCGATGCCCGTGGCCTCGATCAGGAGGCCGAGGAACACGAACAACGGCACCGACAGCAGGATCAGGTGGCTCATGCCCTCGTCCATGCGCGAGACCACCACGCTCAACGGCGTGGAGGTGGTGACCGCCAGGAAGGCCACGGTGGCCAGCGCGAACACGAAGCCGATCGGCGCGCCCGCGAACACGCCCGCGCCGACCAGCAGCACGAAAAACACCAGCAGCCGGTAGTTGCCGATCTCCATCAACCACGGGCGCAGCAGCCACAGCGCCGCCGCGATGGCCGCCAGCAGCACGACCGCCCCCGCCACGTGCGCGAGACGCTCGCGCCGCAGCAGGGTGAGCAGCGCGAAGGCCAGCATCAGCACCAGCCCCGCCGGCATGGCGGCCGCGCGCCAGATGTTCGGCAGGTGCAGGGTCGGCGTGCTGATGAAGGCCTCGTCCTGCGCGTACTCGATCGCGGGCCAGGCCAGCGCCAGCAGCACGGCCACGCAGACCATCACGGCGAGCGTCGCGAAGAAGCGCCGCCTGGGCTCGTCGAGCCCGTTGACGAGCGCCGCCATGCGCATGTGCTCGCCGCGGCAGAAGGCCAGCACCGCGCCCAGCATCGCCAGCCACAGGAAGAGGATCGAGGCCAGCTCGTCCGACCAGGTCAGCGGCTGGCGGAACACGTAGCGCGAGACGACGCCGCACAGCAGCAGCACGATCTCCGCGGCCACGAGGACGCAGGCCAGCACCTCGACGATGCGCACCGCGGTACGGGTCGCCCGCTGGAGCCAGCCCGAGTCCGCGGCCTCGGAAGCGTGCGACCGCTGCGCCGGCGGATCCACGGCGGCCGCATGCAGGGAGTTGGTGTTCATGGCACTGCCGATCTTTTTCTTGGGAAGGACGTGGGGCCCGGGTGCGGTCGCCGCGCCGGGATCAGAACCCGAACAGGTCGGGGGCCTCGAGATCGCTCCAGGCGGTGGGCCCGTCGGCCCAGGCCAGCAGCGTGCAACCGAACTCCGAGCCGATGGCGACCTCGGTGCCGGGCTCCACGATCACGAAGTTGGCGGGGCCGGCGCGCCGGCCATCGATCGTCATCTCGCCGCCGAGCACGAAGAACTCGGTCAGCGCCGAGGTCTTGAAGACCGGCACGCGCGAGCGCGGCAGCATCGTGAGGCAGACGTGGCGATGGTTCACCGCGGCGCCGGGGCGGCCGTGCTGCGCGGGACGCCCGTAGTCGAAGATCATGCGGCGGGTGACACCGGCCGCGGCGGTCGGCACCGCCTGCACGCGCGCCACCTCGATGCTCAGCGTGGGCGTGAGTTCGGGCGCGGGATTGCCGAAGTCGCCATGGCGCGAACCATGGTGCAGCGTGTGCAGCGAGAAGTCCTGCGGATAGAGCACCGGCGCCTCGAGGCGGTTGACCATCGAGGTCTTGCAGTAGCACATGGCGTCGTGCGTCGAGCCTTCGAGGTTGATGCCGGTGACGCCTTCCTTGTAGGTGTCCCAGTGGTCGGTCAGCGAGCCGCCGAGCATGTAGCTGCTGGTGACGCCGGTGTGCTGGTGCAGACCGCTGGCCACCAGCGCGTCGAAGCCCAGCAGGCCCAGGAACTCGCCCTGGCCTTCGTTGCCGCGCACGAGCTTCTGGTGCAGCCCCGGCTTGCCGGCCTCGACCCAGGGGGCGGCAGCGACGTCGTGGATGTGGATCGTGGCATCGCGCAGTCGCGCCGGACGTTCGGCGACGGCGGTGTTCGAGGAGGGCAGCATGGTGGGTTTCCTTTATGGGATGGAGTGGATGGAAAGTCGGAATCAGGACGCTTCGGAGGCCTCGGAGGGCTCTCGCAGGCGCGCGGCGGCCAGCAGCCCGGCGGCCGTCATGCCGCCGTCGATGGCGATGACCTGGCCGGTGCAGTAGCCGCTGAGCTCGTCGTCGAGCAGGGTGGCGATGACGCTCGCCACCTGATGGGGCGTGCCGTAGCGCCGCTGGGGAATGCGCTCGAGCAGCGAGGCGCGCGTGGCGGGCGAATGCATGGTGGCCACCAGCGGCGTCTCGATCGCGCCCGGCGCGACCGCGTTCACGCGGATCCCGGCCTCGGCCAGCTCGACGGCCATCACCTTGGTCAGCGTGATGAGCCCGCCCTTGGAGGCGCCGTAGGCGCTGCGCCCCGCGTTGCCCACCAGGCCCGAGGCCGAGGCGATGTTGACGATGGCGCCGCCGCCCTGTGCGGCCATCCGGCGCGCCGCGGTGCGCGCGACGACGAAGGCGCCGACCAGGTTGACCTCCAGCACCTGGCGGAAGGTGCTCGTGGGCGTGTCGAGGAAGGGAATCTCCGCGCCGATGCCGGCCGACTGCACCAGGCCCGCGATGCGGCCGAAGCGCGCCTGCGCGCGTTCGAACATGCGCTCGACCTCGGCCTCGTCGGTGACGTCGCAGGGCATGAGGCAGGCGAGGTCCAGCGGCAGGTCCGCGCGGTCGCGCAGCGCATCGATGGCCCGGGCGTTGGCATCGGCCACGACCACGCGCTGCCCGCGTTGCCACAGCAGCTCGACGGTGGCCAGGCCGATGCCGGAAGCCCCGCCGGTCACGACCGTGGCGCCTCTTGTTTTCGATTGATGGTCCATTATGTGTACCTACTTTGGGACTGGCTTGTTCGGGATTCTCCCGTCTCGCCGCAATGAAAGCATTATCTAGAATGAAATCGCGCTGCAGATTCGTGCAAACCATAGGTCCATTTTGTGGACCATTGAAGAGTGCCAAGGCGCACCACACAACGACCCACCCCCCACAGGAGACAGACATGAGTTCGATGACACGCAGAACGCTGCTGATCGGCGGCGCCGCGACCGCCGGCGCCACGCTGGTGTCGCTGCCCGCCCAGGCAGCGCCGGAGTTCACCTGCAAGTTCGCCAACAACCTGCCGCTGGCGCATCCGCTCAATGTCCGCGCGAACGAGGCAGCGGCGCGCATCAAGGCCGACACCGGCGGGCGCGTGGAGCTGCAGGTGTTCCCGAACGGGCAGCTCGGCTCGGACACCGACATGCTCAGCCAGGTGCGTTCGGGCGCGATCGAGTTCATGACGCTGTCGGGCCTGATCCTCGCGACCCTGGTGCCCGCCGCATCGATCAGCGGCCTGGGCTTCGCCTTTCCCAACTACGACGCGGTCTGGTCGGCGATGGACGGCAGCCTCGGCACCTACGTGCGCGGCCAGATCGCCAAGTCCAACCTCGTGGCCATGGACAAGATCTGGGACAGCGGCTTTCGCCAGATCACGACCAGCACGCGCCCGATCGACAAGCCGGCCGACCTCAAGGGACTGAAGATCCGTCTCGCCTCGGCGCCGATCTTCATCTCGCTGTTCAAGAGCCTGGATGCGGCCACCACGCCGATCAACTTCAACGAGCTGTACTCGGCGCTGCAGACGAAGATCGTCGATGCGCAGGAGAACCCGCTGTCGATCCTCTCGACCGCCAAGTTCTACGAGGTGCAGAAGTTCTGCTCGATCACCAACCATGCCTGGGACGGCTTCTGGTTCCTCGCCAACCGCCGCGCCTGGGAACGGCTGCCCGAATCGCTGCGCCCCATCGTCGCCAAGCACATCAACGAAGCCGCCATGGCGGAGCGCGCCGACCTCGCGCAGCTCAACAACAGCGTGCGCGCCGATCTCGCGGGCAAGGGATTGAAGTTCAACGAGCCCGATGTCGCGCCGTTCCGCGAGGCGCTGCGCGGTGCCGGTTTCTACGACACCTGGAAGAAGAACTTCGGCGAGGAGGCCTGGGCCGCGCTCGAGAAATCGACGGGCAAGCTGAGCTGAGGCACGCGCGAGAACGACGATGACTCTGTCGTATCCTTTGCCGCATGAGTACCGCGCCCATCGAGGAGACCGAACTGACTGAATCGCGCACCGGCACCCAGGCGGTGGAGCGCGCGGTGCGCCTGCTGCAGGCCGTGGCCGCCTGCGGCGACGCGGGCGCGCGCCTCACCGACCTGGTGAGCGACCAAGGCCTCAGCAAGCCGACCGTGCGGCGCCTGCTGGCCGCACTGATCGAGCAGAAGCTGCTGTCGCAGAACGAGACGACGCGCCGCTACTACCTGGGGCTCGAGCTCTTCAGCCTCGGCGCACTGGCCGGACAGCGCCTCAACCTGCGCCGCGCGAGCGTCGATGCGCTCGCGCGCCTGACCGACGAGACGCAGGACACGGTGTTCCTGTCGATCCCCGACGGCAGGGACTCGCTGTGCATCGCGCGCTACGAAGGCGAGTACCCGATCCGCACGCTCACGATGTCGGTGGGCGATCGCCGGCCGATGGGCGTCGGCGCGGGCAGCCTCGCGATCCTCAGCGCGATGTCCGATGCCGACGTCGACGAGGTGCTGCGTTCCAACGTCTCGCGCTACGTGCCCTATGCGCCCGAGATCTCGGTCGATCGGCTGCGCGAGAAGGTGCAGGCCACGCGCGCCGCCGGCGTGGCCTCTTCCACCTTCTTCCTGAGCGACGGCAAGGTCATGCCCGGCATGAACGCGATCGGCATCCCGATCGTGACCGAACTGGGCATCCCCATCGGCGCGGTGAGCGTGGCGGCGGTGCCCGAGCGACTGGCCCCCGAGAGGCGGGCCGAGGTGGTGGCCTTCGCACGCAAGGCCGCGGCCGAGATCGCCAGGCTGGCTTCGCGGGACTGACGCGTCGCCCATGAAGATCAAGAGCCTCCAGTATTTCCTGCAGATCGCCGAGATCGGCAGCCTGACCCAGGCGGCGGCGGTGCTCTACATCGCGCAACCCGCCTTGTCGCGCCAGATGCAGCAACTCGAGGACGAACTGGGGGTGACGCTGTTCAACCGCTCCGAGCGCGGCGTGACGCTGACGGACGCGGGCCGCCTGCTCAAGACCAAGGCCACATCGCTGCTGCGCGACTTCGATTCGCTGAGCCAGGACATGCGCGACGCCTTCAACGAGCCCAGCGGCACCGTGACCGTCGCCATGCCGCCCTCGCTCTTCCACCTGGTGACCATGCCCGCGGTGCGCGAGTACCACCGGACCTATCCGAAGGTGTCGCTGCGGATGTTCGAGGCCATGAGCGCGGTCATGAACGCGTGGTCGATGGTGCAGGCCGGCAACGCCGACCTCGCGGTCGTGACCAACATCGAGCCGCTGGCCTCGCTCGAGAACGAGCCCTTCGTGACCGAGGCGCTGTGCCTCGTCGGGCCGCCGGAAGCGAAGCTCGCGATGAAGACGCCGGTCGAGCTGTCCTTCTTGTCCTCGCTGCCGCTGGTGCTGACCAGCCGTCCCAACAGCCTGCGGCTGATGATCGAGGCCGCGGCCGCCAAGGCCCGGCTGCCGCTGGACATCGTGATGGAGACCAACTCCTCGCGCGGACTGCTGGGCTCCGTGGAAGCGGGCCTCGGCTACACGGCCCTGCCCTACTCGGGCTGCTACCAGGCGCTGCTGCGCAAGCAGATCTCGGCCGCGCCGATCGCGGGCATGCAGGTCGCGTGGACGCTGATCCGCGCGCGCACCCAGTCGCTGTCGACGGCCGCGGAGCGCATGCGCGAGCTGCTGATCGGCACCGCGAGGTCGCAGATCGAATCGGGGCTCTGGCTGACCGGGCAGCAGTAGCGGCGTCCGCATGGACTGGCGGGCGACGTCTCCACAAAATTGGACCGGGAGCGCCGAGATGGTTCGCCGACCCTGGATCGGCGTCAGTCCTGCGCCAGCGTGACTTGGGCCATGACCGACCAATCGCGATCGCCAAGGCCCGCATCCACGGCTTGCCGCATGCGGCCATGGACGGCATCGAGCATCGGCAGCACATGCGCTGTGTCGGGCGCGGCTTCCCTGGCCAAGCGCAGGTCCTTGAGGCCAAGGCTTGCCTTGAAGCCCGGCGGGTATTCGTTCCGGGCGATATTGCCCGAGTAGGTCTGGTAGGGACGGCAGCCGAACAGCGTCCCCAGGATCAGTTCGAAGAAGCGCTCCCGCGCGAGTCCGTTCGTCTCGGTGAGAACCACGGCCTCCGCCATCGCCTCGATGGCCATCGTGATCATCATGTTGCAGGCGATCTTGGCCGCATAGGCCGTGGGCGGTTCCTCGCCCATGTCCCAGATCCGCTTGCCGATCGCTTCCAGCGCCGGCCTCGCTTTTTCCAGCGCGGCAGGCGCGCCGGCGGCGAGCACGTTGAGTTCGCCCTTCGCGGCGACATCCGGGCGGCCCAGCACGGGCGCGGCCACGTAGGCGATGCCGGCCCTGCGATGGTGTTCCACCAGTTCCCGCGCGAACGCCACGGAGATCGTCGATGCGACCACATGCACCAGCCCCGGCCGTGCGCGAGCCAGCAGATCCGTGTCCACCAGTACGCCGCGGATCGCCGCATCGTCGGAGAGCATTGTCAGCGCCAAGTCCGCCTGCAAGGCCTGCGCCGGCGTCTCGACCATTCGCACCCCGTCGACATGCCCACCCGAGCGATTCCAGGCGCTCACCGAATGGCCCGCGACGACCAGGTTGCGCGCTATTTCGCGGCCCATGGCCCCGAGGCCGACGATTCCGATTTCCATGTGACTCTCCTGACGGCTCGCAAGCAGGCTGCAGCTCGCGACTGCGTGTAGTCTCCGGGAGTTCATCATCGTTCGGCAACTGAATATGATGAACGACAGCCGTTCATTTTTGTGGGTGCCGAACATGGAATGGAGCGACGTCAGAATCTTCCTCGCGGTCGCGCGCACCGGTACGCTCGGCGCGGCCGCGCGCCTGCTGCACCTGAGCCATCCGACCGTCGGGCGACGGCTTCGCGCGCTGGAGGAGGCTACAGGGCAGATGCTCTTCCAGCGCACGGCCGACGGTTTCGTGCTGACCGAGGAAGGCACGGCGATCCTGCCGCTCGCGGAGCAGATGGAAGACAGCGCGCTGACCATGGCGCGGCAGCTGGACGGCAAGCAACGCACGTTGGACGGAACGCTGCGGGTGTCGTCGGCCGACTGGTTCGGCGCCTACGTCCTGCCGCCGGTGATCGCCGAATACTCGCGTGAGTATCCCCGCGTCGACATCGAGGTCCTCACGGGAACGCGCCTGTTCGACCTGGCGCAGCGCGAGGCCGATGTCGCTTTCCGCATCGTCCCCTTCGAGGGGCCGGACATCGTGCAAAAGCGGCTGCTTCGGATGCGATACGGTGCCTACGTGGCGGTCGACAGCACCGAGCCGATCGAAGGCGACGGCACGGGCAGCCGGCTGATCGCGATGGACACGTCCACCGGTGCATTTCCCGACATCGACTGGCTCAAGAAGTGCTTCCCGAATGCCAGCGTCGTGCTGCAGTCGAACAACCGCAATGTCCAGGCGCAGATGTGCGCAAGAGGCATCGGCATCGCCGTGCTGCCGCGCCCCGTCGGAGACCAGAACAGCGCCATCCGCCGGCTGGACCTGGGCGACGACCCGCCGCACCGGGACATCTGGGTGGGCTACCACCGCGATCTGAGACGGCTGCAGCGTCTGCGCGCCTTCGTGGACCTCGCCACCGCGCACCTCGCCAACGCCTCATTCGACGCCTCGAGGCCCTGAAAGCGCCAGCGTTGTGGACTTTTTCACACTTCGCAGGCGTGCCTGCGAACTGGACACATCCAAGTCCGAGGTGCTCGGCGTAATTCAGGTAATGAAAAAGACTGATGTTCTGGCCACTTCCATGGCAATGGCAAGGGATGGACTGGCCCTCAACCCCTCCGATGCGTTCGAGTTCATCGCGGAGCTCATCGCCGAGGAGAACCCGGCCTGGGATTCCTACGATCGAAAGGTGGAGCGCCTGCTCAAGCTGGGCGCCTGCATCTGGAGCCTGCGGCGCGACCTGGTCGCGCGCTAGTCCGCTGAACCTCAGCTCGAATGGACTATCCGGGAGCCGCGCCGCCCGGCGTCGAAGGGATCGCGGCGCCTGAAGTCCACAGGTCCATGAACCGCCGATTCGCCTCGAGCTTGAGTTCGGCCAGCTCGTTGAGAGCGCTCAGCGGGGCCTCGGGGCCGAGCTCGCGCAAGGTGTCGTGGAGGGCGGTCTCGGACGCGGCCCATGCAGCGTAGAGATCCTCGTCGAATCGCGCCATCGTGGTCTCCTTTGCATTCGTGCGCGCGGCGTGCGAGCGCACGTCGACTGCCTCGCAATGCTAAAGCGCTACATGCTGAATCGCCTCCGCGGACTGGCCGTTTCGGCTCCTCCAAAAGGAGGATGCGCCGGCACGCTTGCGCCGCTCGAACTCACCCGCCATGCCTTCAGCGCGGCGATTGCGCGCGAGCGCGCGGCGAGGTCCCCAGCACGCGCTTGTACGCCCGCGCCAGGATCGCGCCCGTCGAATACCCGACCCGGTCGGCCGCTTCGTCGAGCGACATCCGCTGCTCGCGCAGCAGGCGAGCCGCCGATTGCACGCGCCAGCGGGCGAGGTAGCCCATGGGCGGAACGCCGGTATGTTGCTGGAACCGGATCGCGAAGGTGGTCCTCGCCATGTGGCAGAGGCCGGCGAGCGATTCCATCGTCCACTGCTGCTCCGGCCGCGTGTGTATGGCGTGCAGGGCGGGAAGCAGCCGGGCGTCGCTGCGCGCTGCGGCCGGCACGGGCTCGTCGTGGCGCTCATGGTGCTCATGGCCCAGTTGCTGGAGCACGACGTGCCGGATCAGCGCATTGACGGCTTCCGTCATGCCCACGCCACGGCCGCCCTCGGGAACGTTGGACAGCCAATGCAGCAGGTCGATCATCGGCACGAGCCAGGGCAATTCATCGTTGCGCCGCCGAAGATGGACCACTTCGGGCAGCCGTGCCAGCAGCGGTTCCGCCTGCAGGCGTTCGCTCCAGAAGAAGCTGCCGCTGACCACCGTGGCCAGCTCCCGATCCTCGCGGGCCATGCCGCCAGTGGCGGGCTCCAGGTCAACGGCGTGGGTCAGTCCTTCGCGCGCCGATCGATGCGCGACGATGGAAGCGAAGGGCAATGGCGCCGCATGTGGCGTGTCGAACAGGCGGTGGGCTCCGCCGCGGGGAAGAAACAGCAGGTCGCCATGCTCCACCTGGAGCGGAGCCCCACCCTGCATGCGGAACTGGCAGGGCCGGCCTGCAAAGGCGTACAGCGGCGCGCGCCGGCGGCCCTCGATGCCGACCGCGAAGCCTGTCCCCAGGCGAGCCTGGAAGTGAAGGATCGGATCGAAGCGCCAGGACTCGACGCATGCGTGATAGCTCGCGGCAGCCTGCCGCAAGGGTTGCTGGTTCATCGGGGAGTGGTCGTCGTTGCAATGAAATGGATGCCCATCGCCGCGCTTCGGGCATCCGCACTCTAGGAAAGCGCGCGGCGCCAGGGAATTTCGATTTTTGTGATACCGTTTTTGAATGACCAGGCCCATCAGCGTGCGGCAGCTCCAGTGCTTTCTCGCCGTGGCGCAGGAGCGCAGCTTCCGGCGCGCCGCCGAGCGGCTGTCCATCACGCAGCCGCCCTTGTCGCGCCAGATCGCGGAGCTGGAAACGGCACTCGGCGTTCGCCTCTTCGACCGCAACACGCATGGCGTGCGGCTGACGCCGGTGGGCGAGGTGGCGCTGCGCCGCTTCTCGTCGCTCATGGGGGAGTTCGACGCGGCAGTCGCGGATGTGACGCAGGCCTCCCATCAACTGCCACGCCTGCGGCTGGGCGTGCTGAACTGGGTGCAACTGGACGGCCTCGCGGCCATGGAACACAGCCTGGTCGAAGGCGGCCATGCCAGCGGTGTCGACGCGCGCACCACGACGACCATCGCCGCGATGTCGGCGCTGCGCAAGAACGACCTGGACGCCGCCATCGTTCTCTGGCCTGCCTCGATGCATCGCCTGCGCGGCGACCTGGTCGGCGAGGTGCCCCTGATGGCCTTCGTGCCCGCCACGTCGGCGCTCGCGCGCAAGCGCGCCATCCCCGTGCGCGAACTGCAGGCGCTGCCGCCCTTCTTTCGCTTCGCTCGCGCCGAGAACTCGCGCATGTACGACGAGTTCACGCGGCAATACGCCTCGCATGGCTTCGTTCCGTCGCAGGAGGCGGGAGGCCCCGATGCCCTGCACGTGTTCGCGCAGATCGGATCGGGACGCGGATGCACCTGCCTGCCCGCGCCCTTCTCGCTGCACCGCTATGCCGGCGTGCAGCCCCGGCCTCTGCGCGAGCGGATCATGGTGCCGCTCGTGCTGCTGACGTCCCTGCGCCTCGCCCAGGAATACCACGACGTCCTGGCGGCCATGGCGACCGACATGCTGCGAGCCGCGCGGCCGGCATCGCGGTGATGCCTCAGTTGCCCACCTTGTCGTCGAAGGCCGGCGAGACCTGCATCGCGCCCCACTGGAACTTGAGGCTCATCCCGTTGTTCGACGGTTCCTGCCTGTCGGTCACGCCCGCGGCGGCATCGAGCTTGGGATCGAGCGCGATGTAGGACGCATAGGGGAAGCGCTCTTCGTGCGGCCAGTTGGGGCTGCCGTCATAGAAATAGTCCGAGAGCTGCAACCAGACCTGCAGTTCGCTCTGCGTGACCCGGTCCCTGTCCTGCAGGGTCATCTTCGATTTGCCGAAGGTGCCCGCGATGTGCAGGCGCTTCTGCACCGCGTCGAGGCGGGCATAGACCGCATCCGAGAAGGGCTTGAGCACGTCGAAGTCGACGAAGGGCCGCATCGCGAGCGCGCCCGATCCCGAGTGCGCCAGCACGACCTCGTCGCCCTGCACGCACCTGCCGCTCGCCGCCCACTGGCCCTGGGTGTCGTCGGCGGGAACGATCACGAGGTTGTTGTTCTTCAGCGGGCCATCGACCTCCTCGCGCCGCGCCTGCATGTCGGCGCGCAGGTGCAGGTCCACGTTCACGTCGGCCAGGAAGGTGGCGCCCGCGCAGCTCTTGTCGACCCGCTTGCTCTGGTAGGTGACGCGGCCCTGCCAGGAGCCGAGCTGGCGCGGATTGCTGCGCAGTTCCCTGGCCGTCACCACGACCGCGCCGTGCGTCGCGTTGCCCAGCACCGCCTTGATCTGCGTCGGTGCCCACGTCGCGTTGACCGGCACGCCGCCCACGGTCACCGTGCCCGGTTCATCGCCGAAATCGCCATGCACCACCAGCAGGTTGCCGGCCTTCATCTCGAGGTGCGTGATCACCGGCGCCAGCTTGGTGAAGAGATCGCCATCGACCCGGATGAAGGCATCGGGCGTGATGTGGCCGTCGTCGTCCTCCACGCCGGGCGACGACATCAGGCCGCGCTTCTGCAGATAGGCCATCACGTCCTTGAAGACGAAGGAGCGGTTCGGCACGGCCACGGGTTTGTACTGGTTGACGCCGGCCATGCGGTCGACGAGCAGGCCGATGGCGGGGTAGCCGTTGGGGTTGGAGCTGCCGTCCCAGCCGACGATCGAACCCGCGCCGCTCGCCTTCAGTGCGCTGCGGAAGTTCGCCGACTCGGCATTGCCGCTGTTGCACGAGTAGGTGATGACCAGCGCGTTCGGCGCGAACTTCAGATAGCGGCGCACGAACTTGTCGGTGAACGAGAGCTTCGGCGGATTGCCCTTGCCCATCGCCTGCCAGATCGTCCGCTCGCGGTGGTAGATGAGGTTGCCTTCCTCGAGGTCCTTGCGGTGCACCGCATCGTTGAGCACGGTGGCGAAGTCGTCCAGCATCACGGCGAATTCCTTCTGCACACCGGGCCCGTACATGGCCGAGTGCGAGTTGAAGTACAGGAAGCCGACATCGCCCACGGCCTTGACGTTCGCCACCGTCATCGCCTGGCGCGTCACGCTGTAGCCGCGCTCGGTCAGCGCCTTCTTCATCGAACGCACCAGCGGCTCGCCGAAGCGGAATTCGTTCGGATTGGGCGCGGGCGCGCCGGAGTGGACGAGCAGCACGGCCTTCGTGCTGCCCGGAATGGCACGCACGATCGACGGCACCGGGGTCGCGGCAACGGCGCCGGCGGAACGCAGGCCGGTGCGTTCCGCGTCCTCCTCGTCGGGCGCGGGCTCCGGTTCGGGCTGGTTCTTCGGCACGCGCCAGTTGTCGGAGAACAGGTAGTAGCGCCCGTCCTTGAAGCGGGCCCAGAGGCTCGCGTCGCCGACGCCGGCATCGTCGAACTCGGCTTGCGCGACGGTCCATGCGCGCAGCGCTTCCCACTGCTCGGGCGTGGCGTTCTTCCGCCCGCCGGTGATGGTTTCGAACTGGTCCGCGAGGCGATCCATCGCATTCAGGCGGGCCACGCTGGCGGCCTCGCCTTCGGTCGGCGGCGGCACGTCACCGCCACCCGAGGGATCGCCGCCCGATGGAATTCCGCCGGGAAAGAAACCGTTGCCGCCGCTGCCGCCGCCACCGCAAGCGCCCAACGTCACGGCAAGGCACAGGAACGCGGCGAAGAGGAAACGCCGCACGCAAAAAGATCGTTGCATAGACTCAATCGAGGGGGAAAGAACGCTCCGCCCCGGCGCGCTCGCGGGGCGAAAAAGAAGGAGGAGATTCTTCGCGAGCCCCCGCGGATCGACCACAGCCGACACGCGTGAAAACACAGCCCGACGTTCGCAAGGAACGCCACGGGCGCCTCGATTTACCTGTTTTCGGCGATTGGTTCGCCGGCCGGTGCTCCCTAGCATCGCCCGTTTTCCTGACCCTGCCCCGGGCTCGCCACGTCGTGCCGCCGGGCCCATCGTTTCATGCAGCGGCACACGCCCGTCCCCGTTTCGCCAACCCGTGGCACCGATTCGTTCCGGGCGGACGGCTGCGTACCTTCTCGATCGACGCGTCGACGGGGGCCTTGAAGCAGACGGCGTTGACCCTGGCCATGGAGAGCTTCGAAGCCGCATTGGCCTCCCTGGCCATCGAAGGAAGGGGACGCATGCTCAGCCTGGTCGACACGACCAACGACGTGCAGCAGACGCGCGCGATCACCGACACGACCACCGGCACACTGGGAGCCCCGTTTGCGATCCGGGGGCTGCGCGGCCCCATCGCCACGGCCTTCGATCCTTCGCGCGAGGGCGTGAACTATCTCGTGGATTCTTCCAATCTCTACCGCCGCACCATCGACCCCGTCGCGGCCAGCTACACCAACACATCGACCGTCCCCCTCGCGCCGACGATCAAGCCCATGGTGCTGCTCAATCGCTGAGGGTCTGGCGCAGTGATGCCGCGGGCGGATCCCCGGCGCTCGACGTCAGGAAGTCGAGGAACGCCCGCAGCGCCGCGCTCTTGTGGTCGCGGTGCGCGTAGGTCGCATAGAGCCAGATCGTCGGCGGCATCGCATCCTTCAGCACGGGCACCAAGGCCCCGGACCCCAGGTGCGCGCGCGCCAGCACCTCGGGCACGCAGGTGACGCCGAGCCCTTTCACCGCCAGCGCGATCAGCGGCGCGGCATCGTCCGCATCGAGGCGGCTGCGCACCGGCACGTAGTGGGTCTTGCCGTCGACCAGGAAGGGCAGCCGGGATGAAGCGTCCCACAGCGAGTAGGTCAGCACGTCGTGCCGGGCCAGGTCCTCGGGCTTCGACGGCATGCCCCTGCGCGCCCAGTAGCGCGGCGACGCGCAGAGCACCAGCGGCACCGGCCGAAGCTTGCGCACCACGACGTCGCGGGCCTCGATGGGCCCGATGCGCAGAGCGACATCGATGCCGCCCATCACCAGGTCGTCGTCGCGATTGCTCAGGTGGATGCTCACGTGCACGTCGGGGTGGTCGGCGATGAAGTCCTCGATCTGCCAGCCCAGCTGGCTCAGCGACAGGCCGTGCGGCGCCGCGACCCGCAGCCGCCCGCGCGGATGCGCCGCGAAGTCCGACAACTCCGTGCTCAGTTCCTGCAGCAGGCCGAACAACGGCACCAGCCGCCGCGCGAGCGTCTGGCCGGCGTCGGTCGGCGTGACCGAACGCGTCGAGCGGTTCAGCAGCCGCACACCCACGCCCTTCTCGAGCTGGGCCACGATCTTGGTGACGCTGGCCTTGGAAATGCCCAAGGCGACGGCCGCGCGCGTGAAGCTCTTGCGGGCGACGACTTCGCCGAAGACCTTGAGCTGCTGCAAGTCCTCCATGGCCTAGGGCGCCACCTTCGCGAGCCGGTCCTGCCCTTCGCCTTCCCAGCCGCCGCCGAGCGCCATGAACACGGCGAACTGGTCGTCGGCGAGCTGGGCCTCCGATGCCGCGAGGGCGGCCTCGCTGGCCGCCAGCGTGCGCATGGCGTCGAGTGCGTCGAGTTGCGCGGTCTTGCCGTTGACGTAGAGCGCGCGTGCCTGCGCCGCGACCACGGCGCTCTGGTCGCGCGCGGCCGCCAGCGCCGCATGCCGGTCCAGTTCGCGGGCGTAGGACTCGAGGGCGCTCTCGACCTCGCGCAGCGCCGTGAGCACGGTGGCATCGAAGCGGGCCGCGGCCTGCCGTGTGGCGGCCTCGGCCTGCGCGATGCGCGCGCGGGCCACGCCGTTGGTGGGCAACGTCCAGCTGATCAGCGGGCCCAGGCTGTAGCTGAACGACTCGCGGTTGCCGAACCGGTCCATGAAGCCCGCTGAGCTGGCCGACAGGCCCAGCACGACCTTGGGGTAGAGCTCGGCGGTGGCCACGCCGATGCGGGCGGTGGCGGCCGCCAGGTTGCGCTCGGCCT
>NZ_JBZAYE010000979.1:0-1910 GCF_058244205.1 Variovorax sp. 20P10.2.4 | reverse complement strand
GCGCAGGCCGCGCGTTGCATCGTTGGGTTGCGCATGCGTGTCTCTCCTCAGGGCACCAGCGTGGTCAGCGAACCGCGCGAACGCGCGATCGACTCGATCTCGGCCGCGCTCAGCACGCGGTTCCAGGTCGCGAACTCGGCGAAGTCGAAGCGCCCGGCGATGGTGTTGCTCGCATTGCCGTTGCGGTAGTTCGGGCCGTAGCCGCCATCGCCGTCCTCGTTGAGCGAGAAGCCCTTGTTGAGGCCGTTGAGCGCGGCCGCGAAGGCGCTGGTCAGCGTCACGGAACTGCTCTGCAGGCCCAGCGAGGGGTCGAACACGTAGTAGTTCGCCTTCAGCGCCGACACGTCCACCGTCATCACCACATAGGCCCAGGTGTTGGCGCTGAAGCCCAGGTCCTTGTCGCCCACGCGCTCGCCGCCGCGGCCGATGTTGAAGCGCAGGGCGCTGCCGTACTGGCCGATCGCGATGCCCGGGTTGGAGCCGCTGCCCCAGTCCTTGTTCGAGATCACCGGCATGCCAGAGCGCGTGGCGTCGGAGCGGAACCAGAAGCCGAAGCTGAAGGGCGCGCTGGTGCTGGTCACGCTGGCGGTCGGGATCGAGTAGCCGCCGTCGCAGGCCGTGCAGACCTTGGTGCCGGTGTAGTCGGTCGACAGCAGCGCGCGGGTGCCGCTGCCCAGCGGTCCGTCGCCGGCCGCCGCATAGACCGCGGCCGCGCCCTTGACCCAGGGCACGAAGACCTGGCCACCGGCGATGCGGTCGTCGAGCGCACTGTTCAGCGGGAACAGGTGCGTGAGACCGTTGGCCACGCTGGGCAGCAGCACGATCGGCTTCACGTAGTCGAGCGAGGCGCGCAGCGAGACCGGCGTCTTGTCGGCCACCACCGTGTAGTCGTAGGCATAGGTGCCGCTGGCGTCGAAGGGCATGGTGGTGTCCTCGAAGCCGAGGGCCGTGCCGGGCAGCGTGGCCACGGCCGCGCCGTCGCGCAGCACCGTGATGGAGGCGACCGGGGCCGGCAGCGTCCAGCTCAGGCGGATGCCGTTGCGCTTGTCGTTGGCCACCGCGGCGAGCCGGCGCACGCCGGGCGCGCCCAGCAGCGGCGCGCCGTCGATCGCGTACTTGTCGGCCGCGGGCAGCGCCGACAGGTGGGTCAGCAGGGTGGGCGCGATGTCGGCCGTGGAGGCGTAGCCGTACCAGTCCGCGATGTTCGCGGGCAGCCCGGCGGGCGCTGCTGCGTCGAGGTTGGCGCGGCGGTCGAGCACCAGCGCGGTCGCGAGGTTCGACGGCACCGGGATGCCGTCGGCCACGCCGGTGGCGCCCAGGCCGTGGGTGGTGGCGACGACCACCAGCCAGTCCTCCTGCGGCTGGGCCGCGCGGCGCCGCGCCAGCGCGGAGCGCAGCGTGGCGATCTGCTTGTCGACCTGCGCGAGCGCGTTCTGGTAGTCGGTGCCGTAGCCCGCCACGTCGGCGACCTGCGCCGGGCCCTGGTAGTCGGCCACTACGAGGTCGTAGCCGCCGCTCTCGAGCGCACCCGCGGCCTCGGTCGAGACGCAGTCGTCGCTGCCGTCGCAGTCCTTCGCGAGCTCGAGGTAGCCCGCGGCCTTGTCGGTGCGCAGCAGTTGCGGCAGGCCGCTCCAGCTCGCGACCACCGCGCTGCGGGTGTCGGCGCGGCGTTGCTTGAGCAGCTTGAAGACGGTGTCGGCGCCGAAGGCCTGGCCTTCGTAGTTGGAGCGGATCTCGTGCCGGTCGGCCCAGCCGCCGGTCAGCAGCGTGGCCCACGACGGCCCGTCGGTGGCCTGCTGCTGCGTGCGCTGGCCGAGCACGCCGCCGGTGTAGGACGGCAGCAAGGTGCCCAGGCCTTGCAGCGCGGGCATGCGTGCATCGCCGAGCGCCTGCTGCAGGGCAGCGTATTG
>NZ_JBZAYE010000978.1:0-1910 GCF_058244205.1 Variovorax sp. 20P10.2.4 | reverse complement strand
CACTACGACGGCAAGATCGAGGCACCGCGCATCGCCGAGGGCCTGCTGGGCGTGGATGCGCTGCGCCGCTGCGACGACCTCGCGCGCCCGGGCCTGGCCGATGCCGCGCTGATCGCCTGCTGGGACTTCTCGCACGGCATCGACACGCTCGAGGTGCTCGACCGCTCCCCCAACCGCCTCGACGGCCGGCTGCACCAGCTGCCCTGCCGCGGCATGACCGGCGTGCACTGGACCGGCGACGTGCACGACTGGCGGCTCGCGCCGCGCGAGTACGGCGCCATCCATTTCCACAGCGACGACATCTACGACTGCGGCTGGCCCGCGACGCTCGAGCTCGACGTGCCGGCCGACTGGAAGTCGGGCTTCCACGCGCTGCGCCTGCGGCCCGTGGACGGAAGCGCGGCCGAGACCTTCATCACCTTCTTCGTGACGCCCGCGGCCGATGCCAAGCGCGCGCCGCTCGCGGTGCTGGCCGCGAGCATGACCTACATGGCCTACGCCAACAGCGCGTTGCGGCTGCACGCGGTGCACTTCGAGGTGCTGACCGAGCGCCTGCTGATGCTGACCGGCGACGACATCTACCTGCAGGAACATCCCGAGGTCGGCCAGTCGACCTACGACCACCACATCGACGGCAGCGGCCGCGCCTACAGCTCGTGGCTGCGCCCGGTGCTCAACATGCGGCCGCGCTCGCAGCCCGGCAACCTCGCGATCGACAGCCACTTCCTCGACTGGCTCGAGGAGAAGGGCATCGACTACGACGTGGTGACCGACGTCGAGCTCGACCGCCAGGGCGCGGGCGCGCTCGCGGGCTACCGCGTGCTGGCGACGCTGTCGCATCCCGAGTACTACAGCGAGGCGATGATGAACGGCATCATGGCCTTCCAGAATGCGGGCGGGCGCCACCTCGCGCTCGGCGCCAACGGCTTCTACTGGCGCTGCGCCTTCCATCCGAAGGCACCGGCCGCGGTCGAGGTGCGGCGCGGCATGGCCGGCACGCGGACCTGGGAATCGCAGCCCGGCGAGGTGCACCTGGCCGGCACCGGCGAGCCCGGCGCGCTGTGGCGCCACAGCGGCTTCGCGCCGCAGAAGCTGATCGGCGTGGGCTTCTCGGCCATGGTCTACGACCACGCGGGCTACTACCTGCTGACGCCCGATGCGGCCGACGCGCGCGTGGCCTTCGCGGTCGAGGGCATCGCGCAGGGCGAGCGCATCGGCGACTACGGCGTGCGCATCGGCGGCGCGGTCGGCATCGAGATCGACCGCTTCGACGTCGGCCTCGGTTCGCCGCCGCATGCCGTGATGCTCGCGACCTCGCACGGCCTGGGCCCGGGCGCGCTGCCCACGCCCGAGGAGTACCGCACCACGGTGCATGGCCTCGACGGCGAGCAGAACGCGCTGGTGCGCGCCGACATGGTGTTCTTCGAGACCGCCAGGGGCGGCGCGGTGTTCTCCACCGGCTCGATCTCCTACGTGCTCTCGCTGAGCCACAACGGCTACGACAACAACGTGAGCCGCATCACCGGCAACGTGCTGCGGCGCTTCCTCGATCCGGCCCCGTTCGAGCTGCCCGCCTGAGCGTCGCCATGACCGAGATGCGCATCACCGGCCGCACCGGCATCATGCTGATGCTGGCCGATCCCGTGGCCCACGTGGTGGGCTCGCTGCGGCTCAACGACCGCTTCGCGGCCGAGGGCCTCGACATCGCGGTGTCGCCGCTGCACGTGGCGCCCGCCGACCTCGCGACCGTGATCGATGCGCTGCGCCGCATGCGCAACGTGCTCGGCTTCGGCGTGACCATCCCGCACAAGATCGCCGTGCTGCCGCTTCTCGACGCGACCACGCCGCGCGCGGCGCGCATCGGCGCGGTCAACTTCGTGCGGCGCGACGCCGACGGCCGGCTCACGGGC
>NZ_JBZAYE010000977.1:0-1913 GCF_058244205.1 Variovorax sp. 20P10.2.4 | reverse complement strand
AACGAGTTCGCGATGCGGCTCGCGGGCGCGAGCTACGAGGAGGTGGCGAAGGCCGGCGGCGGCATCGTCTCCTCGGTGCGCGCCACGCGCGAGGCCGACGAGGACACGCTGTTCGCCCAGGCCGCGCCGCGGCTCGAGGCATTGCTGGCCGACGGCGTCTGCGCGATCGAGATCAAGTCGGGCTACGGCCTCGCGCTCGCGCACGAGCGCAAGCAGTTGCGCGTGGCGCGGCGGCTCGGCGAGCACTACGGCGTGACGGTGCGCACCACCTTCCTCGGCGCCCACGCGCTGCCGCCCGAGTACGCGGGCCGCAGCGGCGAGTACATCGAACTGGTGTGCCGCGAGATGCTGCCGGCGCTCGCGGCCGAGGGGCTGGTCGACGCGGTCGACGTGTTCTGCGAGCGCATCGCCTTCTCGCTCGACGAAACCGAGCGCGTGTTCCAGGCCGCCCGGGCGCTGGGCCTGCCGGTCAAGCTGCATGCCGAGCAGCTCTCGGACATGGGCGGCGCCGCGCTGGCCGCGCGCTACGGCGCGCTGTCCTGCGATCACATCGAGCACCTGTCGGCCGAGGGCATCGAGGCGATGCGCGCGGCCGGCACCGTGGCCGTGCTGCTGCCCGGCGCCTACTACACGCTGCGCGACACCCACCTGCCGCCGATCGAGGCGCTGCGCGCCGCGGGCGTGCCGATGGCGGTGTCGACCGACCACAACCCCGGCACCTCGCCCGCGCTGAGCCTGCTGCTGATGGTCAACATGGCCTGCACCCTGTTCCGCCTCACCGTGCCCGAGGCGCTGGCCGGCGTCACCCAGCATGCGGCGCGCGCGCTGGGCCTCGAGGCCACGCACGGCGCGATCGCCGCGGGCCGGCCCGCGAACTTCGTGCTCTGGTCGGTGCGCGACGCGGCCGAGCTCGCCTACTGGTTCGGCCAGCGGCCCGTGCGCACCGTGGTGCGGCAGGGCCATATCGCCGTCAAAGCCGTGGGAGTTTCGGCATGACGCGCGCGCTGTTCGCGGCCGATGCGCTGCTGCCCACCGGCTGGGCGAAGAACGTGCTGCTGGCATGGAACGAGGCCGGCCAGCTCGTCGAGGCGAGGGCCGGCGCCGACAAGCCCGCCGATGCCGAGACGGCCAACGGCCCCGTGATCCCCGGCATGCCCAACTTGCATTCGCACGCCTTCCAGCGCGCCTTCGCGGGCCTGACCGAGCACCGCGCCGAACAGCAGGACAGCTTCTGGAGCTGGCGCACGCTGATGTACCGCTTCGCCGCGCGCCTCGGCCCGCGGCAGATGGAGGACATCGCGACCTGGCTCTATGCCGAGATGCTCGAGGCCGGCTACACCAGCGTCTGCGAGTTCCAGTACGTGCACCACGACGCCGACGGCAGGCCCTATGCCGACGACGCCACGCTGAGCCGCGCGCTGCTGCGCGCCGCGCACAGGACCGGCATCGGCTTCACCCTGCTGCCGGTGCTCTACCAGACCAGCGGCTTCGGCGGCCTGCCGCCCAACGAGGGCCAGCGGCGCTTCATCCGTTCCACCGAATCGATGCTGCGGCTGCTTGAGGCACTCAAGCCCGCCTGCGACGCGCAAGGCGCGCGGCTCGGCCTCGCGCCGCACTCGCTGCGCGCGGTGCCGCCCGAGGCGTTGCGCGAGGCGCTCGCGGGGCTCGATGCGATCGAGGCCGGCGCGCCGGTCCACATCCACATCGCCGAGCAGACCAAGGAGGTCGACGACTGCATCGCCTGGAGCGGCCAGCGCCCGGTGGCATGGCTGCTCGACCATGCGCCGGTCGACGCGCGCTGGTGCCTGGTGCATGCCACGCACATGGACGCCGACGAATACCGGCGCGGCGCCCGCAGCGGCGCGGTCGCCGGCCTCTGCCCGACCACCGAGGCCAACCTCGGCGACGGCCTG
>NZ_JBZAYE010000976.1:0-1919 GCF_058244205.1 Variovorax sp. 20P10.2.4 | reverse complement strand
GGCAGCGTCGGCGGCAGCACCACGGTGGCCGCCGCCCCGTCGTCGAGCAGCGGCAATGCCGCGGCCGCCACCGGCTCCGGCGGTGCCGATCCCTTCATGTACTTCGTGCAGGCCGGCGCCTTCCGCACCACCGAGGACGCCGAGGCGCAGCGCGCCAAGCTCTCGCTGATGGGCGTCGAGGCCCGCGTGACCGAGCGCGAGCAGGCCGGCCGCACCGTCTACCGCGTGCGCGCCGGTCCGTTCAACAAGAAGGACGACGCCGACCGCCTCAAGGAGCGGATGGACGGCGCCGGCCTCGACTCGGCGCTGGTGCGCGTCCAGCGCTGAGCGCCGTCCGGCCGGAGAGCGCCGCCGCCGGGTGGCCTCTCCCGACAACGGTCATGGTTTTTCTTTAAGCTTCGCCGCGGTCCGCGCCGCCCCCGGTTTCCCGGAGCCCCGAGCACCGCGCGCGGGAACTCCGCTTCATCGGCCCGGCTCAGTCTGCCGTCTACCAACTGGAGAGCTCTTTCCCATGAAACGTCGTGATTTCTCGCTGGCCGTCGCCGCTGGCTCGCTCGGCCTGATGGCCCATCTGCCCGCGCAAGCCCAGGCCCGCGCACCGAAGGCCGGCACCGAATACCTCGTGCTCGACAAGCGCGTGCCGGTCGACGCACCGGCCGGCAAGATCGAGGTGATCGAGTTCTTCTCGTACAACTGCCCGCACTGCAACGACTTCGAGCCCGCGCTCGAGGCCTGGGCCAAGGGCCAGCCCAAGGACGTGGTGCTGCGCCGCGTGCCGGTGCCCTTCGTGGGCAACGACGTCGAAGCCAAGCAGCGCCTGTACTACGCGCTCGAGGCGCTGGGCAAGGTCGACGAGTACCAGCCCAAGGTCTTCAACGCGATCCACGCCCAGCGCCAGAACGTGAACGGTGACGCCAACATCGTGGCCTGGGCCGAGAAGAACGGCCTGGACGGCGCGAAGTTCAAGGAGCTGTTCACCTCCTTCGGCGTGGCGAGCAAGGCCAAGCGCGCCTCGCAGCTGACCGAGGCCTACAAGGTGGCCGGCGTGCCCGCGCTGGCCGTGGCCGGCCGCTGGTACGTGGACGGCGAGCTCGCCGGCAACATGAACAAAGCCTTGGCCGTGACCAACTATCTGATCGGCGAAGCCCGCAAGGGTTGAGACCGGTCTCGCGGCCCTGGCCGCTCCGCCGCCGGGAGGCCAGAATCCCATCGAGGGTTCGGGGGCGGCCGGGCCGTCATCCGGCCGGTCGGCAGAACGCGGGGCGATCCCGCGGGGTGCCGTGCCCGGGTTCGCCGCCCCGGGGCTTTTTCATCCGCGCGCATGGGTCTGGCGCGATGGGCCGCATACAATGCAGAGCAAGTTTCGTGCCTCTATGACATCGCACTCTCACCCCACCTCCTCCCTTCGCCGCACCGGTCGCCTCGTGCTGGCCGCGCTGCTGCTGGCCGGCTCCGCCGCCGCCGCCCTGGCCGAAACGGCCGACCGGACCAAGCCGATGAACATCGAATCCGATTCGATGCGCTACGACGATCTCAAGCAGACCAGCGTCTTCACCGGCAACGTGGTGGTCACCAAGGGCACCATCATCATCCGCGGCGCGCGCATCGACGTGCGCCAGGACCCCGAGGGCTACCAGTACGGCGTGGTCACCGCGGCGCCCGGCAAGCTCGCCTATTACAAGCAGAAGCGCAACGGCAACGGCGACGAGTGGATCGAGGGCGAGTCCGAGGTCATCGAGTACGACAGCCGGGCCGACAACGTCAAGTTCATCCGCCGCGCCGTCATGCGCCGCCTGGTCGGCGCCACGCCCAACGACGAGAGCAGCGGCGCGCTGATCGTCTACGACCAGAGCAACGACACCTACACCGTCAACGGCTCGACCGTGCCGCCCAACGCCGGCGTGTCGGCGCCGGGTGGC
>NZ_JBZAYE010000975.1:0-1927 GCF_058244205.1 Variovorax sp. 20P10.2.4 | reverse complement strand
CCGCGGCTGGCCTACAGCGGCGGCATGGCCGGCACGCCGAGCCAGCAGCCCACGCTCGACACGCCCGGTTGGGCCACGCTGCTGACCGGCACCTGGGCCGCGCGCCACCAGGTGATGTCGGAAGCGCCGAAGCAGGCGATCCGCGGCGCCACCGTGTTCCAGCTGGCCAAGGCGAAGAACGGCGCGAGCAACGGCGCCGCCGTGGCCTCGGCCGGGCTGGCCCGGTTGCTGGCCTCCGAGCACGACAGCGGCACGCTCGATGCGCTCGCCGACTGCTCGCAGGACGCGACCGCCACCGACTGCGTGACCACGCAGGCCACGCAATTCATCGGCGGCAACCACGCCACCGTGCTCGCGCAATACCGCGCGAGCAAGGACGCGGCGCTCGACTTCGGTCTTGCCTCTCCCCAGTACGCAGGCACGCTGGCCACGCTCGACAAGGCGGTCGGCACGCTGCTCGCAGCCACCGCGAAGCGCGCCAACGAACGCTGGCTGGTCGTGATCACCGGCAACCACGGCCTCAGCGCCAACAGCCAGGACGACGGCCTGCCGCTGGTGCCCGAGTCGAGCACCTTCATCGGGCTGAACCAGCCCGCCAACATCGCGGCGCAGGGCATCGGCGCGGCGCTGCCGCAGACGCTGGCCGAGCTCTACGGCTACGCCAGCATCGCCGACGTGGCGCCGACCGTGCTCGGCCACCTGAAGGCGCTGCCCGATGCGAAGGCGTCCCCGATGGACGGCGGCCGGCTCACCGGCGCACAGCCCGTGTCGCGGCTCACGGCCTCGGTGCTCGACAACAACTCCGCCACCGTGAGCGTGAAGCTCGACTGGGTGGCGCCGTCGGCCGGCGCGATCACGGTGCTGCGCGACGGCCAGCCCATCGCCTCGAAGCTGCCGGCCGGCACCACCACCTTCACCGACAGCCAGCTCGCGCAGGTGCTGACGGCCAAGGGCAGCTACCAGTTCGACTACACGGTGCAGGCCGGCGACGGCGACGACGCAGCCGCGCGGGCCGTGCTCTCGCCGCGCGTGTCGTACGTGCCGCCGGTGCCGCTCGCGCCGACGCTCAAGAACGGCCTGGTCTCCTACTACCCCTTCAGCGCCACGCTGCCGCCGGTCGATGCCATGGGCCACAGCACCATGGGCCCGGCCGCGAGCGACCTGCCCGCCGCCGCCGGCCTGGTCGTGCCGGGTCCGTTCCCGGGCACGCACGGCCTGCTGATCGATACCAACTACGTCACCACCGCGGGCATCGAGGGCTACCGGCTCACGCCGGCCGAGGGCTTCGACATCGCCAAGGGAACGGCACCGCAGTTCACCATCGGCCTGTGGTTCAAGACGCCCGCCTGCGTCTCGAAGAACAACGTGACCATCCTCTCCAACAAGAGCTATGTCAGCGGCGGCAACGCGGGCGTCGCGCTCGGCCTGTTCGCGAGTTCGGGCGACCAGTGCGGCGTGGCCTTCAACATCGGCTCGGGCGGCGGCGTGCGCGCCGACGGGCCGACCAGTCCCTACACGCAGATCGCCATCGATCGCTGGGTCTACATCGCCTTCTCGGTCGACGGCGTGGCCAAGACGATGAACATGACGGTGTTCGACCCGGTGACCAGCACCACCAACCGCGTGGCGGTGGGCAAGTCGACCGGCGCCGTGGACCTCTCGAAGCTCTCGCCGTACCCGCACTGGGGCATCGGCGACGACGGCACCGGCACCTTCCTGATGAACAAGTGCAACGGCTCCGTCACGCCACCGTATGTCGCGGGCAAGTGCGCGACCGCGCCGACCTACCAGGAGCATTTCGGCGACCTCGCGATGTGGAACCGTGTGCTGACCGATGCCGAGCTGCAGTCGATCTTCCTGTCGAACAAACCGCTGTCGACGCTGTCGGCCAACTGAAGGGAGGCGCGATGACATCCAAGTTCTTCCC
>NZ_JBZAYE010000974.1:0-1938 GCF_058244205.1 Variovorax sp. 20P10.2.4 | reverse complement strand
CGGCCTCACGCCGCCCGCGGTCGAGCACCAGGCGATGGAAACCGTGTCGCAGCTGGCCGAGATCTTCCAGGGCCGGGTGCCAAAGGGCGCGGTGAATGCCACCGAAGCCCATCGCTGGCGCCAGGCCTTCGGCGTGCCGGCCTGATCCCTTTCCCCATCCACCGAGAGCCTCCATGGAACCGACCCGGAACGCGCGCTATGCCGGCGCCTGCGACTGCCATGTCCACATCTACGAAGACCGCTTCCCGCTGATCCCGAACGTCGCCTGGGTGCCGCCGCACTCGCCGGTGTCGGCCTACCGCGAGCAGGTGCAGCAGCCACTGGGCATCGAGCGCGCGGTGGTGGTGCAGCCCACGGGCTACGGCTTCGACAACCGCTGCACCCTCGATGCGCTGGCGCAGTTCGGCGAGGCGGCGCGCGGCATCGCGCTCTTGGCGCCCGACGCGCCCGACGCCGAGATCGCGCGCCTGCATGCGGGCGGCATGCGCGGCGTGCGCTACATGATGATCGGCGGCGTGCTGGGCTGGGAGTCGCTGCCGGGCATGGCCGCGCGCATGGCCGATGCCGACTGGATGATCAACCTGCAGCTCGACGGCCGCACCATGCCCGAGCACGAGGAGGTGCTCAGGAAGCTGCCGTGCCGGCTGGTTCTCGACCACAACGGCAAGTTCCTCGAGCCGGTGGCGCCCAGCCATCCCTCGTTCCAGTCGCTGCTGCGCGTGATCGATGCCGGCCGCGTCTGGATCAAGCTCTCGGCGCCCTACGAGACCTCGAAGAGCGGCGCGCCCGGCTACGACGACGTGAGCCTGCTCGCGCGCACGCTGGCGGAGACCTTTCCCGAGCGCTGCCTGTGGGCCAGCAACTGGCCGCACCCGGGACGCGATCCGCGCCCCGAGAGTGCGCCGCTCTACGACCTGCTGTTCTCGTGGGCCACGAGCGAGGACACGCGCCGGCGCATCCTGGTCGACAACCCGGCCGCGCTGTACGGGTTCAAGGCCTGACGCGGGCCCGGGGAGGGCGGATCCGAAGCCCGCCATAATCGGCGCTCCCGTCTTCTTGAACCGCCTCAGGTCAGCCACGCCGCGTCGAAGCCAACCTGCCTCCTGGACTTCGACCCACCCTTGCCGGTGCCGGCGCGCCCGTGTTCGAACGCTATTACCGCGAACTGCTGAACTTCCTGTCCCGCAAGGTGCCGGACCGCGCCACCGCGGCCGACCTGGCGCAGGAGAGCTATGCGCGCGTCTACGAGGCGCAGCGCGCGGGCAGCGTGGTGCGCGATCCGCGGGCGCTGCTCTACCGGGTCGCGCGCAACCTCGTCACCGACCATCACCGGCGCAGCAGCGTGCGCGCCGGGCTGGCGGACGCCGATACCGAGGACGGCCTGGGCGAGCCCGACGACTGCATGGGCCCCGCGAGCTTCGAGCCCGACGCGGCCCTGGCCTCGAGCCAGGGCCTGGCCGCGATGATCGCCGCCATCGACGGCTTGCCGCCGCGCTGCCGCGAGGCCTTCGTGCTCTACAAGTTCGACGGGCTCTCGTATGCCGAGGTCGCCGAGCGCATGGGCATCTCGGTGCGCACGGTCGAGATGCAGCTGCGCATCGCGATGGCCGCCTGCTGGGACTGCCTGGAGCGCGACGGGAAATGAAGGGATCCACGATGAACCGAAGAGAGACCGCGTCCTACAGGGTTGGCGCCCGCTCGTGCGTCTCCATCTCCAGGGACGCCCTCGCCACATGAATTCGACGCCACCACCGGAAGACGCATCGCGCCTGCGAGAGGAGGTGCTCGACTGGTTCGTGCGCCGCCAGCGCGAGGGCTGGAGCGCCAGCGAGGAGCGCGAGTTCCAGGGCTGGCTGGTGGCCGATCCGCGTCGCGGCGAGGCCTGGCGCGCCTGGGCCTCGCGCTGGCAGGCCGTCGATGCGATTCCGGCCGCGACCG
>NZ_JBZAYE010000973.1:0-1940 GCF_058244205.1 Variovorax sp. 20P10.2.4 | reverse complement strand
GAGGCGGTGGTGATCTCGCACAACTGGGACGAGCTGCGCCGCTTCATGTGGGACTACGTGGGCATCGTGCGCACCAACAAGCGCCTGGAGCGCGCCAGCCACCGCATCGCGCTGCTGCAGGCCGAGATCCACGAGTTCTATGCCAATTTCCACGTCACGCGCGACCTGCTCGAACTGCGCAACCTGGTGCAGGTGGCCGAGCTGATCGTGCGTTCCGCGCAGGCCCGCCACGAGAGCCGGGGCCTGCATTTCAGCCGCGACTATCCTTCGCTCGCCGAGCCCACCGCACCCACGGTGCTGGTACCGGCCGACCGATAGACCCACCCGTTCCCGCTTTCTTCAACCCCAGGATGCCCGGCCACCGACGCCCGCAGGGAGAAACCCAACCATGTCCAACGCCTCCACCCCGAACGAAGCCACCGCCGCCACGCCCTACGGCACGCTGCCGCCGGCCTCGCAGCCCGCCACGCGCAAGCCGCTGAGCCTGCCGCGGCTGGCCGAGCTGCATGCGCGCGGCGAGAAGATCGCGATGCTCACGGCCTACGACGCCACCTTCGCCGCCGTGGCCGACGCCGCGGGCGTCGAATGCCTGCTGGTCGGCGATTCGCTCGGCATGGTCTGCCAGGGCCTGTCGAGCACGGTCGGCGTCACGCTCGAGACCATGCGCCACCACACCGACAGCGTCTCGCGCGGGCTGCGCCGCGTGCAGGGCACGGCCTGGCTGATCGCCGACCTGCCCTTCGGCAGCTACCAGGAGTCGCGCGAACAGGCGCTGCGCAGCGCCACCGTGCTGATGCAGGCCGGCGCCCACATGGTGAAGCTCGAGGGCGGCGGCTGGACCACCGAGACCGTGCGCTTCCTGGTCGAGCGCGGCATCCCGGTGTGCGCGCACCTGGGCCTGACGCCGCAGACCGTGCATGCGCTCGGCGGCTACCGCGTGCAGGGCAAGGGCGACGCCGCCGCGGCCCGGCTGCGCGAGGAGGCGCATGCGCTGCAGGACGCGGGCGCCGCGATGCTGGTGCTCGAGATGGTGCCGGCCGCGCTGGCCGCCGCGCTCACGGCCGAACTGACGCGCTGCGCCACCATCGGCATCGGGGCTGGCCGCGGCACCGCGGGTCAGGTGCTCGTGCTGCACGACATGCTGGGCCTGAACCTGGGGCGCATGCCGAAGTTCGTGCGCAACTTCATGGACGGCGCCGGCGGCATCCCGCAGGCGCTCGCGGCCTATGTGCGCGCCGTCAAGGACGGCAGCTTTCCCGACGACCGGCTGCACGCCTGGTAAGCCCCTCTTCTTTTTTTCCATCGTTCCAAGGAGGACTTCCTCATGTTCATCGCCCGCACCATCCCCGAACTGCGCGACCACCTGGCGCGCTTCGAACGCCCCGCCTTCGTGCCGACCATGGGCAACCTGCACGACGGCCACATCGCGCTGGTCACGCAGGCGAAGCCGCTGGGCGACGCCACCGTCGCGAGCATCTTCGTGAACCGGCTGCAGTTCCTGCCGCACGAGGACTTCGACACCTATCCGCGCACCTGGGACAGCGACTGCGCCAAGCTGGAAGCCGCCGGCTGCGACGTGCTGTTCGCGCCCGACGAGAAGGCGCTCTATCCCGAGCCCCAGACCTGCAAGGTGCATCCCGACCCGGCGCTGGCCGACATCCTCGAGGGCCACTTCCGGCCCGGCTTCTTCGTCGGCGTGTGCACCGTGGTGATGAAGCTGTTCAGCTGCGTGCAGCCGCGCGTGGCGGTGTTCGGCAAGAAGGACTACCAGCAGCTGATGATGATCCGCCACCTGGTGCGGCAGTTCGCGCTGCCGATCGAGATCGTGGGCGGCGAGACGCGCCGCGCCGACGACGGCCTCGCGCTCTCCTCGCGCAACGGCTACCTCAGCGAGGGCGAGCGCGCCGAGGCGGTGCAGCTCTCGCGCGCGCTCAAGGAGA
>NZ_JBZAYE010000972.1:0-1947 GCF_058244205.1 Variovorax sp. 20P10.2.4 | reverse complement strand
AGGCCGCGATCCGCAGCACGCGCGGCACCCGGCGCCACAGGCGCCCCAGCGCCGCGACGGGACGGATCAAGGCCGCAGCCGCGACAGCGCGCCCGAGGCCAGTTCGGCGATGCGCTCGAGGAAGTCGGTGCCCATCTCGGCGTTGAAGCGCTGCGCGTCGGGCGAGGCCAGCACCAGCAGGCCGAAGGCCGGGGCGTTGGGCTCGGCGCGCAGCGGAATCAGCGAGATCGAGGCCGCGGCATTGGGCTCGGGCAGCCAGTTGGCCGCCTCGAAGCCCGCGTTGAGGCCGCAGTACGGCGCGGTCAGCGAGGTCGCGAGCGCCTTCACGTCGTCGCTGACCCACTGCGCATAGGCCTCGTTGAGGTACTCGGTGCCGCAGTCCCAGACCTTGATGGCCGTCTGCGGCACCAGGAACAGCGACTGCAGGTCGACCGCGATGCGGTAGGGCAGGCTGCGCGGGTCGCGCGTGGTCAGCAGGCCGGCGGTCCAGCGCTGCAGCCGGTCGGCGATCACCACGTTCTCGGTGCCGTGGCGCACCATGTCCATCACGCGGTGCTCGAGCGCCTTGATCTTCTCGCGCAGCATCTCGGCCTGGCGCTCCTGCAGGCTCACGGCGCGGTTGCCGTGCGGGCTGGTGAGCTGCACCTGCGCCAGCAGCTGGGCATGGCGCTCGAAGAAGTCGGGCGTGTTCGCCAGGTAGTTCGCGATGTCGTCTTCGGTGATCGGGTTCATGGCGTTCGCGTCTTGGTTGTTCGTGAAGGAGGTCATGGCAGGTCCGGCACCTCGATGTCGCCCTCGAACACCGTGGTGGCCGGGCCCGTCATCAGCACCGGCCGGCCCTCGCCCTGCCATTCGATGGTGAGCATGCCGCCGTGCGTCTGCACGTCGACCCGGCGGTCCAGCAGCCCGAGGCGGATGCCGGCCACCACCGCCGCGCAGGCGCCGGTGCCGCAGGCCAGGGTTTCGCCCGCGCCGCGCTCGAACACGCGCAGCTTCACGTGCGTGCGGTCGACCACCTGCAGGAAACCGGCGTTCACGCGCTGCGGAAAGCGCGGATGGTGTTCGATCTGCGGCCCCTGCTCGGCCACGGGCGCGGTCTCGACGTCGTCGACGATCTGCACCGCGTGCGGGTTGCCCATCGACAGCACCGCTACCGAAACGATAGCGCTGCCGGCCCGCGTGCCCAGTGCCAGGTGCCAGGTGTGCCAGCCGCCCTCGGGCTGCGGATCGAGCCCGGCGGTGTCGAAGGGCACGCGCTCGGGTTCGAAGATCGGCGCGCCCATGTCGACCGTCACGCGGCCGTCATCGCCCATGCGCGGCTCGATCACGCCGGCGAGCGTTTCGACGCGCACCGAGTCCTTGTCGGTCAGGCCGTGCTCGCGCACGAAGCGCATGAAGCAGCGCGCGCCATTGCCGCACTGCTCGACCTCGCCGCCGTCGGCGTTGTGGATCACGTACTGGAAGTCGGTGCCCGCGGCGCGTGCGGGCCGCACCGTGAGGATCTGGTCGGCGCCGACGCCGAAGTGGCGGTCGGCCAGGAAGCGGTACTGCGCGGCCGTGAGGCCCAGCGTGTCGCGCGTTTCGTCGAGCACGACGAAATCGTTGCCGGCCCCCTGCATCTTGGTAAAGCGGATTCGCATCGACGGATTATCGCCAGCGGCACCGGCCCTTAGGATCGCGGGCCCAAAGGAAATCGCCCGCCCATGTCCTCCGAAACCCCGCCGCCCACCGACTGGAAGGCGCTGGAACCGCTGCTCGTGGACGACGCCGTGCGCGCGCTGCGGGCCTTGCTGGACCAGAACCCCGGCGAAAGCTTCTACGCCGCCGCCCTGTACGGCCTGTACCGCGAACTCGACGGCCCGGTGTTCCTGCCCGGCCTGGCGGCCCACAGCCTCGGCGCCCTCGGCGGCCCGCCGGCCGGCCGTTTCTGGGAAGCGGCCTGGAACC
>NZ_JBZAYE010000971.1:0-1964 GCF_058244205.1 Variovorax sp. 20P10.2.4 | reverse complement strand
GGCCGGCGGCTACGTGGGTGCGAGCCTCGGCGAATCGATCGCCGATGCGCTGGTGCCCGAGACGCTCACCGTGACCGGCGCCATCACCAGCGCCTCGTCGGACGTGTTCGTCAACAGCAAGGCCGTGGGCGCGGCGCGCGCCTCGCCCGACATTCCGATGGACACCGTGAGCTGCTCGCGCGACTCGCCGCAGATCCTGCTGGCCGAGGGCGCCGAGACCGTGTTCATCAACCGCGGCGTGGCCTCGCGCAAGGACGACCACACCGAGTGCGGCGCCAAGGTCAGCGAAGGCTCGCCCAATGTCTTCATCGGCGGGCCGACCGCGCGCGTGCGCGAGGTGGCCGACGAGGTGCCGCTGATCTCGCGCATCGCCGTGACCGTGTTCAACCTCGTGATGATCTACAAGGGCCTGCGCTGCCTGCCGAAGCTCGCGCGCCAGGGCCGCAAGGCGCTGCCCTGCCTGATCGAGGGCGCCATCGGCGTGGGCATGGGCATCCACGGCCTGGTGAGCTCCTTCGGCAACCCGGTGCATGCGGCCACGGGCGGCAAGTTCCTCGGCGGCGAGGCCGAGCTCGACTTCCGCCTGCCGGGCGCGCTGCCCATCGAATGGCAGCGCTTCTACAGCAGCCACGACCTGCGGCGCGACGGCGCGCTGGGGCAGGGCTGGAACCTGCCCTATGGCTCGCAACTGCGGCTCGATGTCGGCGCCACGGGCGAGCCCGTGGTGGTGCTGATCGACACGCAGGGGCGCGAGGTCGAGCTGCCCGATCTCGAACCCGGATCGCGCCAGCTGTGCCTGCGCGAAGGGCTGGACCTGTGCCGCAGCGAGGGCGGCCACTATTTCATCCATGTGCCGAGCGGGCTCTTCTACCTGTTCGAGCCGCCCGCCGACGCAGCGCGCAACGGTCAGTTGCTGAAGCTCGCGCGCGTGGAAGACCGCAACGGCAACTTCATCGACCTGCGCCACGATGCGCTGGGCCGCCTCGTCGCGATGACCGATGGCACCGGCCGCCTGCTCGCGCTCGAGTACACGGGCGAGAGCCCGCGGCTCGATGCCGTGCGCATCGCCGTCGGCGCGCCGGGCGAATCGCCGGGCCTGCTGGTGCGCTACCGCCACGATGACCACGGCCGCCTGGCCGAGGTGACCGACCGCAACGGCGTGGTGGCGCGGCGCTTCGCGTACGACGCGCAGGGCCTCATGTGCCTGCATGCCGACGCGGTCGGCCGCGAATGCCGCTACGAATGGACCGGCACGGGCGCCGAGGCCCGCGTGGCGCGCCACTGGACCAGCGACGGCGAGCGCCACGAGGTCCGCTACCTGCGGCTGCGGCCCGACGATGCGCCGCCGCTCGACGACCCCGGCGTGGCCGTCGGCGAGACCCATGTGGCCGACCAGCTCGGCCGCGGCTTCACCTGGCAGTGGAACGACGAGCACCAGATCCTCGGCTACACCAATGCCGAGGGCCAGTACTGGCGCGCCCGCTACAACGCGCTGCGTCAGCTCGTCGCCATCACCGAGCCCGACGGCGCCACCACGCGCTGCGACTACGACGCGCAGGGCTTTCCCAGCAGCCGCACCGACGCACTGGGCCGCACCCGCGGCACCGGCTGGACCGACTTCGGCCTGCCCTGGCGCGAAACCGAGGCCGACGGCAGTGCCCACGTCTACGCCTACAGCGACGAGGGCAACCTCGTGCGCGAGACCGATCCGCTGGGCCGGACCCGCAGCTACAGCCACGACCGGCGCGGCCTGCCGATCCTCGTGACCGATGCGCACGGCGGCCACACCCGCCTGCGCTGGAACGAGCGCGCGCTGCTCGTGGCCTTCACCGACTGCTCGGGCAAGACCACGCGCTACGACTACGACGGCTGGGGCCACCTGAAGACCGTGACCGATGCCGCCGGCCAGCAGACCCGGCTCACGCACGATGCCATGGGCCGGCTGCTCGCGGTGTCGCTGCCCG
>NZ_JBZAYE010000970.1:0-1965 GCF_058244205.1 Variovorax sp. 20P10.2.4 | reverse complement strand
CCCGCGAGCAGTCCGCCCGCGTAGGCCATGCCACCCCACAGCTGCGGCTGCCGCAGTTGCAGCGCCACGCCCGCGAGCGCCGCCGCGAGCGCGACGAACGCGCAGCGCGCGCGCAAGACGGCATCGGATGCGTCTCGCACACCCTTGGCGACCATGATGCAAACCCTCCCCCAACGACGCTCCGTGGCGCGCTAATTGCTTTGTCTTCTGGGCTAGTATGCGTCTCACCAGAGACATCTTTTCGATGCAATCTGCCAGTACTGCACACAAAAACGCATGTCCATCCACGCCGCGCTCCACCACGTCACCCACTACAAATACGACCGCCTGGTGCAACTCGGCCCGCAGGTCGTCCGGCTGCGTCCGGCACCGCATTGCCGCAGCAACGTCATCTCGTACTCGCTGCGCGTCGAACCCGCGGATCACTTCGTCAACTGGATGCAGGACCCGTTCGCCAACTACCAGGCGCGGCTCGTGTTCCCCGAGAAGACGCGCGAGTTCAAGGTCACGGTCGACCTCGTGGTCGAGATGGCGGTCTACAACCCCTTCGACTTCTTCCTCGAGCCGCAGGCCGAGAACTTTCCTTTCGCCTACACCCCCTCGCAGGCCGAGGAACTCGCGCCCTATCTCGTCACCGAGGAACCCACGCCACTGCTCGCGGCCTACCTCGACAAGATCGACCGCAAGGAACAACGCACCATCGATTTCCTGGTCGGCATCAACCAGCAGGTGCAGCAGGACGTCAACTACCTGATCCGCATGGAGCCCGGCGTGCAGACGCCGGAAGAAACGCTCACCAACGGCAGCGGCTCCTGCCGCGACTCGGGCTGGCTGCTGGTGCAGCTGCTGCGCCACTGCGGCCTGGCCGCGCGCTTCGTCTCGGGCTACCTGATCCAGCTCACGCCCGACGTGAAGGCGCTCGACGGCCCGAGCGGCACCACGGTCGACTTCACCGACCTGCACGCCTGGTGCGAGGTGTTCCTGCCGGGCGCCGGATGGATCGGCCTCGATGCCACCTCGGGCCTGCTGGCCGGCGAAGGCCACATCCCGCTGGCCTGCACGCCCACGCCCTCGAGCGCCGCGCCCATCGAGGGCGGCGTCGACGAGTCGAAGGTCGAGTTCGGCCATGACATGAAGGTCACGCGCATCTACGAATCGCCGCGCGTGACCAAGCCCTACACCGAGGAGCAGTGGGCCGAGGTGCTGACCCTGGGCGACGCGGTCGACGCGCGGCTGCAGGCCGGCGACGTGCGCCTCACGATGGGCGGCGAGCCCACCTACGTGGCCACCAGCGACCGCGACGCGCCCGAATGGAACACCGACGCGCTCGGCCCCACCAAGCGCGGCTACGCCACCGAGCTGGTCCACAAGCTGCGCGCAGAGTACGGCCAGGGCGGCTTCCTGCATTTCGGCCAGGGCAAGTGGTACCCGGGCGAGCAGCTGCCGCGCTGGGCGCTGTCGATCTTCTGGCGCGCCGACGGCCAGACGCTGTGGCAAGACCCCGAGCTGTTCGCCGACGAACGCTTCCCGACCCACTACACCAGCGAGGACGCGCGCCGCTTCACCAGCCTGCTGGCGCGCAAGCTCGGCCTGACCGACCGCTACGTGCAGCCGGGCTTCGAGGACATCTACTACTACCTGTGGCGCGAACGCCGCCTGCCGGTCAACGTCGACCCCTTCGACTCCAAGCTCGACGACGAACTCGAACGCGTGCGCCTGCGCCGCGTGTTCACGCAGAAGCTCGACGCGGTGATCGGCTACATGCTGCCGATCGAGCCCGGCAACGCGAACCGCGACGCGCCCGCGCTCGAGGGCCCGGCCTGGAAGACCGGCCCCTGGTTCCTGCGCGATGACCGCCTCTACCTGATCCCCGGCGATTCGCCGATGGGCTACCGCCTGCCGCTCGACTCGCAACCGTGGGCCAGCAAGGGCGACTACCCCTACCTGATCGAGCGCGACCCGACC
>NZ_JBZAYE010000097.1:0-17436 GCF_058244205.1 Variovorax sp. 20P10.2.4 | reverse complement strand
CCCGCGAGGCTCAGGTCGGGCTCGACCTTGATGCGGCCCGCGCGGTCGCATTCGACGCCCGTGGCGCTGCCGAGCATGCGCCCGAGCGGCGAGGCCGCGACGCCTGCGGCCCACACCACGCAGCTGCTGTCGATGCGATAGCTTTGCGCGGGCGCGCCGTCGGCGCCGCCGCCGGTCTGCACCTCGAGGCCGGTGGCGTCGATCGCGGTCACGCGCGCATTGAGCCGCACCTCGACGCCGAGCTTCTCGAGCTGCTCGAGCGCCTTCTGGCTCAGGCCCTCGGGCATCGCCTGCAGCACGCGCGGTCCGCCCTCGACCAGCAGCACCTGCGCGCTCGCCGGGTCGATGTGGCGGAACTCGCCCGCGAGCGTGTGCTTGGCGATCTCGGCCAGCGTGCCCGCCATCTCCACGCCCGTGGGGCCGGCGCCGATCACCACGAAGGTCAGCAGCGCGCGGCGGCGTTGCGCGTCGGTCGTGAGCTCGGCGGTCTCGAAGGACAGCAGCACGCGGCGCCGGATCTCGAAGGCATCGGCCAGGGTCTTGAGGCCCGGCGCATTGGCCGACCATTCGTCGCGCCCGAAATAGCTGTGGGTGGCACCGGCCGCGACGATCAGGTGGTCGTATGGCACGGGGTTGCCGTCGGCCATGCGCACCGTGCGCGCGGCCGGATCGATGGCCGTGACTTCGCCGAGCAGGGTCGTGATGTTGGCCTGGCCGCGGAACAGCCCGCGCACTGGTGCTGCGATCGACGGCGCCGCCAGCCCGGCGGTCGCCACCTGGTAGAGCAACGGCTGGAACAGGTGGTGGTTGGTGCGGTCGATCACCGTCACGTCGACGTCGGCGCCTTGCAGCTTGCGAGCCGCTTCGAGCCCGCCGAAACCGCAGCCGACGATGACGACGCGGGGGCGGCCTGGGGAGTTGGTCGTTTGCATCGAACGGATGATACGCAGCGCCCTGCACGCGAAGCCATCTTGTGCCAAAGTGGCCGACCCGCCGTTGGATGGCGCGAGGAGGGACAGCCTGCGCCAGGGGGCGGGTCCTTGTCCTACGCGCCGCCGTCGGAAGCATCGGCTACAAACTTCGTTGACCCGCGACTGGAGAACCCATGACGCTTTCCCGGCCGATCACGCCGGCAGCCGGCACCGTGCGAGAGCAGTTCCGCTCCGTGCGCGCCGCCAGCCTCGCGCTTGCCGCACCGCTTTCCGCCGAAGACCAGTGCATCCAGTCGATGCCCGACGCGAGCCCGACCAAATGGCATCTCGCGCACACCACCTGGTTCTTCGAAACCGTGCTGCTGCAGCCGCATGCCAGCGGCTACCAGCCCTTCGACACGCGTTTTCATTACCTCTTCAATTCCTATTACGAGGCGCTGGGCCCGCGCCATCCGCGCCCGCAGCGCGGCCTGCTCACGCGGCCCTCGCTCGACGAGGTGCAGGCCTACCGTCGCCATGTCGATGCGGCCGTGCTGGCCTTCCTCGACAGCGACGAGGCCGAGGCCGCCTGGGCCACGCTCGAGCCCATCGTCACCCTGGGCCTGAACCACGAGCAGCAGCACCAGGAGCTGCTGCTCACCGACATCCTGCATGCCCTGTCGTGCAACCCGCTGCTGCCCGCCTACAAGCCCGCCGGCGGCCCCGCGCTGCGGCTGGCCGCGGTGCCGCCCGCCATGCGCTGGCTGCCGCACGAGGGCGGCCTGGTCGAGATCGGCCATGACGGCGCGGGCTTCTCGTTCGACAACGAGACCCCGCGTCATCGCGCGCTGCTGCAGCCGCATGCGATCGCCGACCGGCTCGTGAATTGCGGTGACTTCGCGCAGTTCATCGCCGATGGCGGCTACCAGCGGCCCGAGCTGTGGCTGTCCGACGGCTGGGCCGCGGTGCAGTCGCAGGGCTGGCGCCATCCGGCCTACTGGCTCGCGCCCGACGATCCGCGCCTGGGTGCCTCGTCGGCCAATGCCGGCGGCTGGCATGTGTTCGGTCTGCATGGCGTGCGGCCGATCGAGCCCGAGGCGCCGGTATCGCAACTGAGTTTCTACGAGGCCGCCGCGTATGCCGAATGGGCCGGCGCGCGGCTGCCGACCGAGTTCGAGTGGGAGGCCGCGTTCGGCAACCCGGGCATCTCGCAGATGACCGGCCACGTGTGGCAATGGACGCGTTCCTCGTACGACCCGTATCCGGGCTTCAAGCCGCTGCCTGGCGTCGCGGCCGAATACAACGGCAAGTTCATGGTGGGCCAGCTCGTGCTGCGCGGCGGCAGCGTGGCCACGCCCGAGGGCCATGCGCGCCCCAGTTATCGCAACTTCTTCCCGCCGGCCGCGCGCTGGCAATTCACCGGCCTGCGGCTCGCGAAGGATCTCTGACCATGCGCCCATTCGCTCCCATTCCCGCGGCAGCTTCGACTGCTTCCGCTTCTTCCTCGTCTTCTTCGTTGCCGTTCTCGGCGAAGAAGCGTCCCGCCGTCGTTGCGCCCGCCACGACCGCGCCGCTGTCCGAGTTCGCGCGCGAGATGCAGGCGGGGCTGGCGCGCACGCCGCGCAGCATCTCGCCGAAATTCTTCTATGACGTCGTGGGCTCGCAGCTGTTCGATCAGATCTGCGATCTGCCCGAGTACTACCCGACGCGCACCGAGTTGCGCATCCTCGGCGAGTGCGCGGGAGAGATCGCGAAGCAGATCGGGCCGAATGCGGAGATCGTGGAGTTCGGAGCGGGGTCGTTGACCAAGATCCGCTTGCTGCTCGATGCGCTCGAGTCGCCGAAGCGTTATCTGCCGATCGATATCTCGGGCGAGTATCTCGAAGGGGCTGCTGCGCGCTTGCGTGCGGACTATCCGGAGTTGGCCGTGCAGCCGATTGCGGCCGACTACACGATGCCGCTGGTGTTGCCCGCGCCCATGCCTGGGGCCGGGCGACGGGTGGGGTTCTTTCCGGGGTCTACGCTGGGGAACTTCGAGCCTGACGAGGCGCTGGCCTTCTTGCAGCTGGCGGCTCGGATGTTGCGTGGTGGCGGGATGCTGATCGGGGTGGATCTGGTGAAGGATCCGGCGCGGTTGCATGCGGCCTACAACGATGCGCAAGGGGTGACGGCGGCGTTCAATCTCAATCTGTTGCGGCGTGCCAATTCGGAGCTGGATGCGGACTTCGATCTCGATGGGTTCACGCATGCGGCGTTCTTCAATGCGCCTCTGCGGCGGATCGAGATGCATCTGGTGAGTCGGCGGGCTCAGAGCGTTTCAGTGAATGGCGAGTCGTTTGGGTTCGAGGAAGGGGAGACCATTCATACGGAGTACTCGCATAAGTTCACTGTGGATGGGTTTCGTGCTTTGGCCGTTAAAGCGGGGTTTCGGCCGGGGGCGGTTTGGGTGGATTCGGAGAGGTTGTTTAGCGTGCATTGGTTGGGGGCTTGAAGGTCCTTTTCGAAGGTCTTGTTCTTGCAGCGGCAGGAGCCGGGAATTCCGCCCGGCGGCGGACCTACTTTCTTTTGCTTCGCCAAAAGAAAGTAGGCAAAGAAAAGGCGACCCCACTGTCTGCGACCCTCCGCTTCGCTACGGGCAACCTGCGGTGCTCGCGTTTCGCGGGGTCTCGCAGAACTCGCTCCACTTCGTTGCGCTCAGACAGCTGCGAGCCCTTATCCGCGAAACGCTGCGCTCCTCGGCGCAGCCAGAGGGGGTGGGTCGGGCCATCGCGATGCTCGGCCCAGCAGACCCTTCGGGCCTTTGCTTCGCTCGGCCTCAGCGAAAGATCCAAGGCCTACGCATGCGCACTCACCACACAAGGACGCGCCATGGCGCGTTGACCCTAGTCCCCTCTGGCTGTGCCGAGGAGCGCAGGAGAAAGCGGGATCAGGGCCGCAGCTGTCTGAGCGCAACGAAGTGGAGCGAGTTCTGCGGACCCCCGCTTTCTCCGAGCACTGCAGGTTGCCCGTAGCGAAGCGGAGGGACACAGACAGCGGGGTCGCCTTTCTTTGCTTACTTTCTTTGGCGAGACAAAGAAAGTAAGTCGCCCGCCGGGGCGAGACCCGGCCTACGGCCTAAGCAAAGAAAACAACCCCCATCCAACCTCAGCCTCAAAGAGCAAAAAAACCACCCCCACAAAACACCAGAAACCAAACAGTCACAATACCCCTCCGGCCAAACACATCCCCCCAGTCGGAGACCCAAACCCAAATGAAAGCCACCTGGAACGGCGCCACCATCGCCGAAAGCGACGACACCGTCCTCGTCGAGGGCAACCACTACTTCCCCATGTCGTCGCTCAACCGCGACGTCGTGACCTTCAGCAACCACAAGACCACCTGCCCCTGGAAGGGCAGCGCGAACTACTACTCGCTGCTGGTCAACGGCGAACTCAACACCGACGCCGCCTGGTACTACGCCGACCCCAAGCCCGAGGCCGAGATGGTCCGCGACCGCGTCGCGTTCTGGAAAGACGTGAAGGTCACGGCGTCGTGACCACCCCGGCCTTCGATCCGCCGTTCATCCATCCCGCGGAACTGCCGGCCGCACTGCGCGACCAGGGCTACGCGGTGCTTGGGCCCCAGGCCGTGGGCGACTGGCTCGGCCTGCCGGTCGCGCAGCTCGAGGCGTTGCATGCCGACTGGAACGATCTTCCGCCCGACGAATACCTGAAGGACGGCGGCCGCTATCGCACGCGGCGCCACGAATGCTTCACCGTCGACGGCGAGGCGATGCAGCAGGTACCGCGCCGCGCGCACTGGCAGCCGGTCGAATACAACGCGCTGCATGGCGGCATGCAGCGCTGGTTCGCGCCGATGCTCGCGGCCACGATCGCGCAGCCGGCCTGGCAGCGGTTGATCGTGCGACTGGGCGAAGCGGCGAGCCAGCTGCGCGGCGCGCAGCGCTGGTACGTGGAGGCGCACCAGTTCCGCATCGACACCGCGGGCGGCATCGGCCGGCCGACGCCCGAGGGCGCGCACCGCGATGGCGTGGACCTGGTGGCGGTGGCGCTGGTGGGCCGCCACGACATCAAGGGCGGCGAGACGCGCGTGTTCGAGGCCAACGGGCGGCGCGGCGAGCGCTTCACCATGACCGAGCCGTGGACGCTGCTGCTGCTCGACGATGCGCGCGTGATCCACGAATCGACGCCGATCCAGCCGCTCGAGGAGAACGGCACGGGCTGGCGCGACACGCTGGTGATCACCTGCCGCGCCCAGGGTTTTCAGGGCGACTGAAACCCGCGGCACGAGGCGCTGCGCGGCCTGCAGGCGCGGGCCGCGCGAACGCGGTATCCGCGATTTCCCTGGCTGGGAGGCGTCCTACAGTTGTGTCGCAGCCTTGCGGTTAAATTCGGGGCCCGGTCTTCGGCCATCTCCAACGGCCCGTGGACTGGACCCTGTCTGCCTGCGAACGAAGAAAGCGAGGTCCGCCATGTTCAATCACATCCTGGTCCCCATCGACGGCTCCGAAACTTCCATGCTCGCGGTCAGCAAGGCCAGCGGATTGGCGCTGGCCTTCGGAAGCCGCATCACCCTGATCCACGTGATCGACAACTACCCCTTCATCGGCGTGGGCGCGGACTATGCGCTCGGCCAGAACGAGTACCTCGCCGCGGCCACCTCAAGCGCCAATGCGGCACTCGCGCGCGGCGTGGCCGCGCTGGCGGCCGAAGGCCTGCACAGCGACCAGCGCGTGATCGACGGCCACGTGGTGCACGAAGGCATCGTGGACACGGCCATCGCCATCGCGGCCGACCTGATCGTGATGGGCTCGCACGGCCGCAGCGGCATCGAGAAGCTGCTGCTCGGCAGCGTGACGCAGCGCGTGCTGCAGGACTCGATGGTGCCGGTGCTGGTGGTCAAGGGCGGCTGAGAACGCCGCGCCACTCACCCCATCGAATCGCGCGGCATCCCGCCACTCACGCCGAGCCTTCCCCCGCCTCCCGCAACGCCTCGAAGCGCGGCCCGAAATCGGGCCGGCTCTCGAAGCGCATGCGCTCGCGCGTGGCCGGGTGTTCGAAGCCCAGCGCGCTCGCATGCAGCAGCAGGCGCGGCGCGCGTGCCTGCACTTCGGGGCTGCCATAGAGCGCATCGCCGAGGATCGGATGGCCGATCGACGAGAGGTGCACGCGCAGCTGGTGCGAGCGGCCGGTGAGCGGCTCCAACAGCAGGTAGCTGCAGGGCGCCTCGCCGTCGATGCCGCCCAGGGCGCGCCAGCGCGTGAGGCTGGGCTTGCCGGCGGGGTCGATCTTCTGCAGCGGGCGGCGCGGCCAGTCGGCCATCAGCGGGGCATCGATGCAGGCCCAGTCCGCGTCCACGGGCAGCAGGCCGTCGACGACAGCTTCATAGCGCTTGTCGACCTGGCGCGTGGCGAAGGCATCGCTCAGCGCGCGCTGCATCTCTAGGCCGCGCGCCATCAGCACCAGGCCGCTGGTCGCCATGTCGAGCCGGTGCACGATCAGCGCATCGGGCCACTGACGCTGGGCGCGCGCGCTCAGGCAGTCCTGCTTGTCCTCGCCGCGGCCGGGCACGCAGAGCAGGCCGGCGGGCTTGTCGAGCACCAGCAGGTGGGCGTCTTCGTGAACGGGTCGTAGCGGGGGCGGGGCCATGGGAGGGCTCGAGTGTAGAAGCGCCGCGGCGCAGGGTCGTGCAGGGGCCTTGGTGGGCCCTCATGCGCGGCTCACGGTGGGTGGGCTATCCTCGGATGGATGTCCGGCCCCGCCACTGGCTCCTCAGCCTCCGCCTCCTCCCCCCTCGATCCCGCCGCCGGCGCGGTGCCTTCCCCACCGAGTTTTTCCGACCTCACGCGCGAACGCCCGTTCATGCAGATGTGGGTGGCGCGCCTGTTCGGCACCGCCGCCTCGCAGATGCTGCTGGTGGCCATCGGCTGGCACATGTACGACCTGACCAACAGCGCCTGGGACCTGGGCCTGGTCGGGCTCTACCAGTTCGTGCCGGCGCTGCTGCTGGCGCTGCTCGCGGGCCACGTGGTCGACCGCCACCACCGCGGGCGCATCGTCGCGGCCTGCTTCGCGGTGCAGGGGCTGGTGGCGCTGGCGCTGCTGTTCGCGGTGCTGCGCGGCCACGACAGCCGCGCGCTGCTGCTGGGGCTGTCGCTGGTGCTGGGCGCGGTGCGCGCGTTCCAGATGCCGGCCCAGCAGGCGCTGACGCCGATGCTGGTGCCGCCGGTCATGCTGGCCCGCGCCATGGCCTTCAGCTCGGCCGGCATGCAGGGCGCGATCATCGGCGGGCCGGCGCTCGGCGGCCTGCTGTTCGTGGCGGGCATGGCGGTGGTCTACGGCGCGAGCGTGCTGTTCTTCGTGGTGGCCTGCGCGCTGGTGCTGCGGCTGCGCTATGCCTACGTGCCCAAGGCGCGCGAGCCGGTCACGCTCGGCACGGTGTTCGCGGGCGTCAACTTCATCTGGAACCGCAAGCCGGTGCTCGGCGCGGTCTCGCTCGACCTGTTCGCGGTGCTGCTGGGCGGCGCGGTGGCGCTGCTGCCGATCTATGCCAAGGACATCCTGCACACCGGCCCCTGGGGCCTGGGCCTGCTGCGCGGCGCGCCCGCGGTCGGCGCGCTGGTGATGTCGATCGCGCTCACGCGCCGACCGATCGAGCGCCGCGTGGGGCGCGCGCTGCTGATGGCGATCGCGCTGTTCGGCCTGTGCATGGTGGTGTTCGGCATCTCGCGCAGCTTCATCGTGTCGCTGATCGCGCTCGCGGTTTCGGGCGGCGCCGACATGGTCAACGTGGTGATCCGCCAGACGCTGGTGCAGCTCGAGACGCCCGATGCCATGCGCGGGCGGGTCAGCGCGGTCAACTCGATCTTCATCGGTGCCAGCAACCAGCTCGGCGAATTCGAATCGGGCGCCACCGCGGCGCTGCTCGGGCCGGTGGGCTCGGTGGTGGTGGGCGGTGTCGGCACGATGCTGGTCGCGCTGACCTGGTTCAGGCTCTTCCCCTCGCTGGCGCAGCGCGACCGGCTGGTGGTGGCGGCGCCGGCCGTGCGCGGCTGAGTCAGGCGTCGTCGAACAGCGAGAAGGCCTGCGGCGCGTCGATCGCGATGTCGCCCAGCGCCTCGGCCACGCAGGGCAGGATCCAGCGCTCGGCCTTTTCCTCGGCGCTCAGGCCCGGCCATTCGATGGTGTGGCGTGCCTCGCCTTCGAGCAATCGGCAGATGCAGGTGCGGCAGGTGCCGTTGCGGCACGAGCTCGGCATCTCGATGCCGGCCGCCTCGGCCGCCTTCAGCACGCTGGTGCCGGCCTCGGTCTCGAAGACCAGGCCCGAGGGCTCGAGGCGGACCTTCATGGCCGCGGCGTCGACGTGCCCTGGCGGCGCTGCTCGCGCAACATGAAGAGGTAGAGGCTCTCGACCTTCTCGCGCGCCCACGGCGTCTTGCGCAGGAAGCGCAGGCTCGAACCCACGCTGGGTTCGTGCGTGAAGCAGCGCACCGGCACCAGCTCGCCCAGCTGCTGCCAGCCGTAGTGCGCCTGCAGCGCCTTCACGATGGCTTCGAGCGTCAGCCCATGCAGCGGATTGCGCGGCTGGGCCGGGGGCGCGGTGGGGGAGGGCGGCGAGGCCGGTGCGTCGCTCACGGGTGGCGGATCACTTGTTCTTGAGCTTGCCGCGCGGAATCACCGCCGTGGTGACGACCGCGCGCACCGGCTCGCCGCCGAGTGCCGGGGCCTTCGGCGGGGAGGTGTCCTTCTTCGGTTTCTTGCTTTCCTTGTTGGAACGTTGCTGACCCTTGGCCATGAGGTTTCTCCTGAGCTGCTGCGATGATGGGCTGGGAGTTTAGCGGTGCGGCGACAATAGGCGGTTCCATCCGTTTTTCCCGCATTCATGTCCGACCACGAAGTTCGCCCCGCCACGATGCGCGATGCCAAGGCCATCGCAGAAGTCCACGCCGCCGCCGCCAAGGCCGCCTACGAAGGCATCCTGCCCGAAGAGGAGCTGCGCGCGCTGGCGCTCGCCTCGCGCGAGGCCAAGTGGCGCGAAGCCATCGAGTTCAGCGAACCGCAGGTCCACGTGGCCGAGCTCGACGGCAAGGTCGTCGGCTTCGTCGGCTTCGACCGCTCGCGCGACCCCAAGACGCCGTCCACCGCGGGCGAGATCTGGGCCCTCTACGTCCGTCCCGAGCACTGGGACAAGGGTCTGGGCGTCGCCCTCTGGGACGCCGCGCGCGAAGGCCTCGAGGAAGAGGGCTGCACCACGGTCACCATCTGGGTGCCGATCCGCAACGACCGCGCGATGCGCTTCCACGAGCTGGCCGGCTTCAAGCGCGAGATGAAGACCGCCAAGACCACGCAGATCGGCAGCGTGCGCATCGAGGAAATCCGCCTCAAACGCAACGTCGCCTGACATGGACGCCGGACACGCCCCGGGCCACGCCCGCCGGGTGCAATCGCACCAGCGCCGCACGCTCGCCGTGCAGTGGATCCGCCGCACCCATGGCTGGTTCGGCCTCTGGGGCGCGGTGCTCGGGCTGTTGTTCGGCTTCAGCGGCATCTGGCTCAACCACCGCAACGTGCTGAAGCTGCCGCAATCGCAGGAACGCAGCCGGGCCCAGCTCGCGCTGCCCGAGCCGGCGCCGGCCACGCCCGAGGCGATGGCCGCCTGGCTGCAGCAGGCCTTGCGCACCGACGGCCCGCCGCGCTCCACGCGCATCGAGCCCGCGAAACCGGTGGCCTGGGTCGACCGCAAGGCCGATCCCGAGGCGCCCGCGCTGACGCAGCCCGCGCACTGGACCTTCAATTTCGGCGGCCCGAACCAGACCGTGCAGGCCGACTACTGGCAGGGCAACCGCTCGGTGGGCGTGGCCACCACCCGCAACGGCCTCGTCGCCACCCTCACCAACATGCACAAGGGCGGCGGCATGCCGCTCGCGTGGATCCTGCTGGTCGACACGCTGGCCGGAAGCCTGATCTTCCTCTCGCTCTCGGGCGTGGCGCTGTGGCTGCTCACGCACCGCCGCCGCGCTGTCGGCCTCGCGGTGTTCGGCGTCTCGCTGGCCACGATGCTGGCGATCGCGCTGAGCGCGCTCTGACGGCTGAAGGTTGAGGGCCGAGAGCTTCGGCCGACTGCTTTCGGCGTACATCGCGTGGCCGCGGCCGAAGGCGCGGGCCCGGCATGTGCGGATATTCACGGACCCTGCACACGGCAGCGGCTAAGCTCGCGCCTTTCATTTTCCTTTCGCCCATCCATGGCCTCCAGCCTGCTCCTGCTGCTCGACGACATCGCGACCGTGCTCGACGACGTATCGGTCCTCACCAAGGTCGCCGCCAAGAAGACGGCCGGGGTGCTCGGCGACGACCTCGCGCTCAACGCGCAGCAGGTTTCCGGCGTCAAGGCCGACCGCGAACTGCCGGTGGTCTGGGCGGTGTGCAAGGGCTCGCTGGTCAACAAGGTGATCCTGGTGCCGGCCGCGCTGGCCATCGGCACCTGGCTGCCCTGGCTGGTCACGCCGCTGCTCATGGTGGGCGGCGCCTTCCTGTGCTTCGAGGGCTGCGAGAAGCTGGCCCACAAGTTCCTGCACAAGGAAGAACACGCGGCCGACACCGCGCGCCACGAACAGGCCGTGGCCGATGCCGCGGTCGACGTGGTGGCGGTCGAGAAGGACAAGATCAAGGGCGCGGTGCGTACCGACTTCATCCTCTCGGCCGAAATCATCGCGATCACGCTGGGCACCGTGCAGGGCCAACCGTTCACCACCCAGCTCAGCGTGCTGGTGGGCATCGCGCTGATCATGACGGTCGGCGTCTACGGCCTGGTGGCCGGCATCGTGAAGCTCGACGACGCGGGCCTCTACCTGAGCCAGCGCGGCAGTGCCGCCGCCCGTGGCGTGGGTCGCGCGATCCTCGCGGGCGCGCCCTGGCTCATGAAGGGGCTGTCGATCGCCGGCACCGCCGCGATGTTCCTGGTCGGCGGCGGCATCCTGGTGCACGGCGTGCCCGCGCTCGGCCATGCGGTCGAGGCCTGGGCCGCGACCTCGGGCGTGTTCGGCACGCTGGGTTCGATGCTGGTCAATGCCGGCGTCGGCATCGTCGCGGGCGCCGTGGTGCTCGCGGTCGTCGAACTGGTCAAGAAGCTGCGGCGCTGAGCGGCGCGCGGCTCAGCGCCGTTGCGAATCCTTGCCGCGCTTCACCAGCTCGACCACCACCAGCGCAGCGCCCAGCGCGAGCGCGAACCAGCCCACCACCGAGGCGCCCGCCACCATCTCGAACCAGCGCGTGCCCTGCAGGAAGTGCGGGCCCAGCAGCACGGCGGCGCCGATGAGCAGGCAGAGGATGCCGCGTTCGAGCATGCGGGGCTGGCGGGAGGGACGGGCCATGGAGATCGATCGGTTCGGTTGGGGGGAGCGGCCGCCGCATTCGCGCCGCGGCCGGGGGCCCGATTCTCCACGCATCGGCACAATGTCCTTTTCGAGCATCCAGCAAGGACCCCGCCGCATGACCATCGAGATTTCGCGCGAGCTGCGCCAGCAGGCCATCACCTCGATCGAGCGCTATTTCCGCGAGAACATGGAAGAGCCGATCGGCAACGTCGCCGCCGGCGCGCTGCTGGGCTTCTTCCTCGAGGAGGTCGGCCCCACGATCTACAACAAGGCCGTGGCCGACGTGCAGGAGCGGCTGCAGGCGCGCGTGTCCGAGGTCGACCTCGAGGTGCACGAGGACGAGTTCCGCTACTGGCACAAGTTCGACAAGCAGAAGAAGGGGCGGTAGGCCGCCGCGCAGCGATGGCACCGTACCACGCGCTCGACCACGTGGTGATCCGCCTGCGCGCGGTCGAGCCGCTGTGGTCGCTGCTCGCCGGCGAGCTCGGCCTGCCGGTGAGCTGGCCGCTGCAGCACAGCGCCTTCGCGAGCTTCGGCTGGATCAACGTCGGCAACACCAACCTCGAGCTCTGGGCCGCGCGCGACGACGCCGACATGCCGCCCGAGGCGCAGCCGCCGCGCGTGCAGGGCCTGGCGCTCGATCCGGCCGACCTGGAAGCGAGCATCGCCGAACTGGCCGCGCGAGGTATCGCCTGCAAGCCGCCGCGTGCGTACCGCACGCAGGACGCATCGGGCGCGTCGGTCACCAACTTCACCAACGCGGTGCTGCTCGACCTGTCCTCCGATGCCTGCTGCGTCTTCTTCTGCGCCTGGGATGCGGCTGGCACGATCTATCCGTGGCCGGAGAAGCTCGATGCGCCGCAGCGGCGTGCTCGCGATGCGGTCGCCTTCGAGGCTTGCGCGGGCGGGCCGCTGGGGCTGGTCGGCCTGCGGCGGATCGGGCTGGCCGTGCCCGACGAGGCCGAGGCGAGCGCGCGATGGCGTGCGTTGACGGCGTCGCCACAGGGCCCGATCGCTTTGATGCCCGACATCGCCGTGGCGCTGAGCCCGGGCCGGCATCCGTTCGCGACCATCGAATCGCTGTGCTTCGGCGTGCGCTCGCTGCCGCAGGCGCGCACCTTCCTGGCCGAACGGCAACTGCTCGAGGCCTCGTCGCCCGACGAGCTGGTGTTCGCGCGCCACGCCTGCGCGGGCCTCGACCTGCGCTTCGTGGAAGCGCCGCGTGGCGCCGGCGCATCGGACTGAATTCAAAACTGTCAGCAAACGTTGCAGAATCGACGGCCATGCCTCGCCATCGCACCGCCCCTTCCTCGCCGACCCACCCGCGCCCGTTGCGCGCCGCCTGCCTGCTGCCGCTGCTGCTGGGCGCCTCGCTCGCCTGCGCGCAGTCGCAGAATCCGGCCGACTTCCCGCTCGAATCGGTCGGCTACCTCAACGAGGAGCTGCCGCGCATGGAGGCCGCCGTCGCCTCGAGGAACCGCGAGTTCTTCCATGGCGCGATGGCGCGCACCATCGAGTTCTCGGAGCGCTGGGGCTTCAAGTCCAGGGCCAACCCGCAGCTCGCCAAGTACCCGATGTGCACCGACGCCGTGATGGACTACGTGGTGGTCGGCCTGTGCCGGCTCGATCCCGCGGGCGATGTCTGCGAGCCCGGCCTCGCGCCGCGGCTCGATGCCAACGTGAAGCGCTGCCGCGAGGTGGCCGCGCAGCGCTGAAAGAACAACGAGCGTGCGCGATCGGCGCGCACCGGAGACAGGAAAGACCATGGACTACGCCCGCTACCAGACCCTCGCCATCACGCGCCGCGGCGCCAATGGCACCGTGCTCGACATCCAGATGCGCGCGGCCAACGGCAAGCTGCCCACGGCCGGCCACGACGGCCACCGCGAACTCGCCGAGATCTGGCGCGATGTCTCGGCCGACGACTCGGTGCGCTGCGCCGTGCTGCGCGGCGAGGGCATGGGCTTCTCGGGCGGCGGCGACCTCGGCATGGTGCAGGACATGACGGCCGACGACGCGATCCGCCAGCGCGTGTGGCGCGAGGCGCGCGACCTGGTCTACAACATCATCAACTGCGACAAGCCGATCGTGAGCGCGATGCACGGCCCGGCCGTGGGCGCGGGGCTGGTGGCGGGCCTCTTGGCCGACATCTCGATCGCCACGCGCGGCGCGAAGATCGTCGACGGCCACACCCGCCTGGGCGTGGCCGCCGGCGACCATGCGGCGATCGTCTGGCCGCTGTTGTGCGGCATGGCGAAGGCCAAGTACCACCTGCTGCTGTGCGAGCCGGTCAGCGGCGAGGAGGCCGAGCGCATCGGCCTGGTGTCGCTGGCGGTCGAGGACGCGGAACTGCTGCCGCGCGCCTACGAGGTGGCCGACCGCCTCGCGGCCGGCAGCCAGAGCGCGATCCGCCTGACCAAGTACGCGCTCAACAACTGGCTGCGCCAGGCCGGGCCCACCTTCGACGCCTCGCTGGCGCTCGAATTCATGGGCTTCGCGGGCGCCGACGTGCGCGAGGGCGTGGCCTCGCTGCGCGAGAAGCGCGCGCCGAACTTCGGCTGACGCGCCCCGTCTTCAGGCCTTGCGCAGGCCCTGCAGGGTCTGCAGCAGCACCACGCGCGTCTGCCCCAGCACCATGCCCTTCCACTCGTCGTTGTCGCAGTAGAAGGCGTCGCGCAGCTGGCGGCGGATCTCGCGCTGCTGTGCGTCGGAGGCTTCGGGATGGCGGCGCAGCCAGGTGTCGGCGCGCAGGCGCGTGAGCACCTCGTTGTCGGGCAGGGTGCCGAACTCCAGGCCCATGGGCGCGATGCGCGCGTTCGGGCATTCGTCGTAGGCGGTCGAGATCACCGGACCCGAGACGTCGGCCGAGGCCGAGTCGCCCGCGAACGGCGCGAACACGTCGGCGCCCCACCAGGCATGGGCCATGGCCAGGTCCTCGGGCGTGTTGCGGCCCGGGTAGATCTTCTCGCCGTGGCCGTAGGGGCCCAGGCCCGTGTGCACGTCGATCCAGCCGATGTGGGTGGCCGAGGCCGCGTACTTGCGCAGGATCGACCGGATGGTCCTGTTGCTCCACGAGGGCGCGGTGCCGCCGTAGAACAGGCCGTCGGGCGAAACGTACTGGCCCTTGGTGACGGCGGCGCGGAAGGCACGCATGCCGTGCTTGTCGATGTAGGCGGCCACGGCCGCTTCATCGGCCGGCGTCGGCGGCCAGCTCGCGGGCAGCACCAGCGGTTCGACATCGGTGTACTCGGCATTCACCGGCAGCGGCGCGCCGAAATCGATGTGGTTGCGGTTGAGGTCGATGTTGTCCTCGTTGGTGCGGTGCAGGTGCGAGAAGCCGTGCGGATTGACGGCATGCACCAGCAGCAGCGCCACGCCGGCCTGCTGCAGGCGCGCGAGCAGGTCCTCGTCGTGCAGGGTCGCGACCTGCGCGCCCGAACCGCAGAAGCCTTCGGGGCCGTGCGTGCCCGAGGTCACGAGCAGCAGCTTCTTCGCGTCGATGGCGCCGAGCAGTGCGACGTCGGTCGCGAGTTCCTCGCCGAGCGCGCCGCGATGTGCTTCATTGACGAAGGATTCGATAGCCGCGCCGCGAGCGCGCGCGGCCTCGAGGAACTTGGCGCGGGCCTCGACGTAGGTGCCCGAGAAATGCCGCGTGGCGGCGGTGCTGTGGGTGAGAGCGGTCATGGAGGGATCGTGGGGAGGAATGTTCGAGGGGGAATCAGGCGTGCGCGCCGGCCGCGTCGATGTCGCGGCCCGTGTGGTCGCGCAGCCAGAGCAGGCCCAGCAGCGAGACCAGGGTCATGATGACCAGGTACCAGGCCGGCGCGAGCTTGCTGCCGGTGGCATTGAGCAGCCAGGTGCTGATGAAGGGCGCGAAGCCGCCGAACAGCGCCACGCCCACGCTGTAGACCAGCGACATGCCGCTGGCGCGCACCGCCTTCGGGAACATCTCGGGCAGCATCGTGATGCCGGGCACGGTCTGGCCGACCAGGCCCAGGCTCAGCACGCCGAGCACGATGAACAGCACCGCGGGCGTGGGCGAGGCATTGAGCCAGAGGAAGCCCGGGTAGATCAGCACCACGAGGAAGACGCGGCTCCACAGGATCAGCGGCTTGCGGCCCACGCGGTCCGACAGCAGGCCGACGAAGGGCGCGAAGGCGAACGAGATCAGGCCGGTGAGCGCGGCGCCGAACAGCGCCACCGAGGGCGTGAGGCCGAGCTCGCGCACCGCGTAGGTCGGCATGTAGAAGGTGACGACGTAGGCCGCCGTGGTGCCGCCGACCAGCGCGAGGATGGCGGCCAGCACCGTCTTGCCGTGCTGCGAGCAGACGATCTTGAGGCTGCTCTCGCGGCGCGGCGCGGTGGCCGATTCGGGCGCGATCTGCAGCGATTCCTCGAGGTGGCGGCGGATGTACATGCCCACCGGCGCGATCAGCATGCCGAGGACGAAGGGCACGCGCCAGCCCCAGCTCTGCATGTTCTCGGGCGACAGCGTGAAGGTGAGCGCGCCCACCACCACCGCGCCGAGCATCACGCCCAGGCCCTGGCTCGCGAACTGCCAGCTCGCCATGTAGCCGCGGTTGCGCGGCGTGGCGTGCTCCACCAGCAGCGTGGTGGAAGCACCGACCTCGCCGCCGGCCGAGAAGCCCTGGATCAGCCGCGCCAGCACGATCAGCACCGGCGCCGCGACGCCGATGCTCGCGTAGGTGGGCGTGAAGGCGATCACCGCGCAGCCCAGCGCCATCAGGAAGATGGTGAGGGTCATGGCCTTCTTGCGGCCCGCGCGGTCGGCATAGGCGCCGATCACGATGCCGCCCAGCGGCCGCATGATGAAGCCGACGCCGAAGGTCGCGACCGTGAGCAGCAGCTGGCCGTAGCCGCTGAAGGTGGGAAAGAACAGCTTGCCGATCACCAGCGCGAGGAAACCGTAGACGGTGAAGTCGAAGAACTCGAGGCCGTTGCCGATGGTGGTGGCGACGATGGTCTGGCGCCGGCTGGCGGCGCTGTGCGCGGGACGGGTGGGGCTCATGTCTCGGGGTGTTGGTGTGGTTCTGTGGGAATGCGGGTAGGCCGAAGGTCTTCGGCCGCGACGGATGCTAGAGAGTCGGTTGCTCGCTGAAAAGACAATAATTGGGCCAGTACGATAACTTTTGGTTGTCGCCCGTCCGGCACCCGTCCTCCATGAAACCCAACCAGTTGCACGCCTTCGTCGCGGTGGTCGAGCAGATGAGCATCCGCGCCGCGGCGCGCGTGCTCGGCATCTCGCAGCCCGCGGTGACCAAGATCGTGCGCGAGCTCGAGCGCGAGGTCGATGCGCCGCTGGTCGAGCGCAGCGTCAAGGGCGTGCGGCTCACGCCCTTCGGCGAAGCCTTCGCGCCGCGCGCGCGCATGCTGCTGGCCGACATGCAGCGCGCCCGCGAGGAGATCGCGCAGATCCGCGACGGGCTCACGGGCCGGGTCGCGCTGGCCGTCAGCACCTCGTTCGCGCAGACCATCCTGCCGGCGGCGTTCAAGGACTTCCATGGGCGGCTGCCGGCCGTCGACGTGCAGTTCAGCGAGGCGGTGCTGCCCTGGATGCTGGCGCGCCTGCGCGAGGGCTCGCTCGACTTCGCGGTGGCCCATGTGGTGCCGGGCCGGCTCGATCCGCAGTTCGAGGCCATCGAGCTGTTCCCGGTGAAGCTGGTGGTGGGGCTGCGCGAGCGCCATCCGCTGCGCGCGAGCCGCTCGATGGCCGAGCTCGCGACCGCCGAGTGGATCCTGCCGGGCGACGATCACTTCAGCGGCCGCGAATCGATCTCGGCGCTGCTGCCGCTGGGCCTGCCGGCGCCGCAGCGCGTGATCCAGGGCCACTCGGTCACGGTCGCGCTGTCGCTGGTCGGGCAGATGGACCTGATCGGCCTGTTCGTCGAGCCGCTGGCCGCGCTGAGCTTCAAGCGCCACGGCATCCGGCGCGTGGACGTGGTCGAGACGCTGCCGACGCTCAACGTCTGCGTGGTCAAGCGCCGCGGCCAGTTGCTGACGCCGGCCGCGCAGCACTTCGTCGAATGCATCCAGCGCGCCTCGGCGCGCGCGATCGCGGCCTGATCAGCGGCCGCGCCAGGCCGGCGGCCGTCCCTCGGTGAAGGCCGCCACGCCCTCGGCGAAATCGGCGCT
>NZ_JBZAYE010000969.1:0-1966 GCF_058244205.1 Variovorax sp. 20P10.2.4 | reverse complement strand
GGCTACTCGGCCGAGGCGGTGGCCGCCTTCCAGCCCGACCTGCTCGTGGTCACGCCCTCGCACCATTCGGCGCTGTCGCTGGTCGATGCCTTCGACCGCGCGAAGCTGCCCTGCGTGGTGCTCGCGCATCCCGACCTGCCCTCGGTGTTCCGCAACATCGACCTGCTCGGGCGCGCGACGGGTGCCGACGAACAGGCCCGCCGGGTGCGCGAGGACATGCAGGCGCGGCTGGCCGCGATCGAGCGCCGGCTCGAGGGTGCGCCGCGCCGCAGCGTCTATTTCGAAACGGCGGCCGCCGCGCGCGGCGCCTTCCAGACCGTGGGCACGGGCCACTATGCCAACGACGCGCTGGGCTGGGCCGGCGGACGCAACGTGTTCGCCGACCTCCAGGGCGCGGCCCAGGTCAGCGCCGAAGCGATCTTCGCGCGCGACCCCGACGTGATCGTCTCGCTGCAGCAGGTGCCGCGCGATCCGGCGCTGATCGGCCAGCGCCCCGGCTGGCACACGCTGCGCGCCGTGCGCACGAACCGCGTGGTCGTGCTCGAGCGCGGCCACAAGCTGATTCCAGGTCCGCGCCAGATCGAGGCCGTCGAGCAGTACGCGCGCGCGCTGCATCCGGAGCGCTGCGCATGAGGCACGCGACCGACGGCCGACGTGCATCGATGGCCACGGTGTGGCTCGTGCTGCTCCTGCTGCTGGCAGCGGCCGTGGTGCTCGCGCTGAGCGTGGGCGCCGCCACGGTCTGGCCCACGCAATGGTGGGGCACCGACACCTTGCAGGCCGAACTGGTGCGCGTGTGGCGCGCGCCGCGCGTGGCCGGGGCCTTCTTCGTCGGCGCCAGCCTGTCGCTGGCGGGCCTGGTGTTCCAGGGCGTGTTCCGCAATCCGCTGGCCGAACCCTATCTGCTCGGTAGCGCCAGCGGCGCGGCCGTGGGCGCCGCGGTCTCGCTGCTGCTGCCGGCGCTGGTGCCCACCGCGCTGAGCCTGCCGGTGCTGGCCTTCGCGGGCGCCTGGGGCGCGAGCTGGCTGGTGCTGCTGGCCGGCAGGCTCGGCGGTGGCTGGCAGAGCAACCGCCTGCTGCTCGCGGGCGTCGGGCTGGCCGCGATCCTCGCGGCGCTGCGCAGCCTCATCGTGATCGTGTTCGGCGACGAGTCGACCAACCTGCGCGCCATCATCTCGTGGCAGCTCGGCGGCGTGCAGACGCCGACGAGCGCCGAGATCGCCGTGCTCGCGCCCGTGCTGCTGGTGCTGGTGCTGCTGGTGCGCGCCCTGGGCCGCGGCCTCGACGCGCTCGGCCTGGGCGAGGACACGGCCCATGCGATGGGCGTGCGCGCCGCCTCGTTCTCGGCGCGTGCCGTGCTCGTGGCCTCGCTCGCGACCGCGCTGGCCGTGAGCTGGGGCGGCCTGATCGGCTTCGTGGGCCTGATCGTGCCGCACGTGATGCGCTGGTGGATCGGCCCGCTGCATGCGCGGCTCACCGTTCCCTGCGCCATCGCGGGCGGCGGCCTCATGGTGCTGGTGGATGCGCTGGCGCGCTCGGCCATGGCCCCGAGCGAGATCCCCGCGGGCCTGCTGACGGCGCTGATCGGCGGTCCCTTCTTCCTCGCGCTGCTGCTGTGGAGGCGCGGATGACGGCCGATGCCCTGCGCCTCGAAGGCCTGCGGGTGCAGGCCTCGGGCCGCACCCTGCTCGACGGCATCGACCTCGCGATCCCCGAGCGTGGCCTGTTCGGCATCGTCGGCCCCAACGGCTCGGGCAAGACCACGCTGCTGCGCGCCGCGCTCGGTCTGGTGCGCCCGCGCGAGGGCCGTGTCGCGCTGCTCGGGCGCGGGCTCGACCAATGGAAACCGGCCGAGCTCGCGCGCCACATCGGCTATGTCGCGCAGCACGGCGAGAGCCATTGGGACCTGACGGTGCGCGAGATGCTGCAGCTGCAGCGCCCGGGCCGCGCGCCAGATCCCGCGCTG
>NZ_JBZAYE010000968.1:0-1967 GCF_058244205.1 Variovorax sp. 20P10.2.4 | reverse complement strand
CACCGCCTCCTCCCCGCCGACCCTCGCCGAACTGAAGGCGGCCCGCTACACGCCGGTCGCGATCGGGCTGCACTGGCTGCTGGCGCTGCTGATCCTCGGCGCGCTCGGGCTGGGCCTGTACATGACCGGGCTGCCGTTCTCGCCGCAGCGCGTGCGTTTCTACAGCTGGCACAAGTGGACCGGCATCGCGATCCTGCTGCTGTCCGCCGTGCGCCTGCTGTGGCGCCTCGGCCATCCGCCGCCCGGCGTGCCCGACTTCGTGCTGGCCGCCATGCCGCGCTGGCAGCGCACGGGCCGCACGGTCAGCCATCGCCTGATGTACCTGCTGTTCTTCGCCGTGCCGCTGCTGGGCTGGGCCCAGAGCTCGGCGCTCGGCGTGCCGGTGGTGTGGTTCGGCGTGCTGCCGCTGCCCGATTTCGTGCCCGTGGACCGCGCCCTCGCCGAGCAGTGGCTGCAGCCGCTGCACCGGGCCGGTGCCTACCTGCTGGCCGCCGTCTCGATGCTGCACGTCGCGGCCGTCGTCAAGCACCAGTGGATCGCGCGCGACGGCCTGCTGCGGCGCATGTGGCCCGGGCCGTCGTCGACTTCCAGGAAACCCAACGCATGACCTCCCTTCTTCGCCGCTGGCACGGCGCGCTGGCGCTCGCCACCCTCCTCCTTCCGGCGGCCCATGCCGAGCCACCGCCCGCGCGGCTGGTGCCCGAGAAAAGCCAGATCGTGTTCGTGAGCAAGCAGATGGGCGTGCCGGTCGAGGGTTCGTTCAAGAAGTTCAACGCGCGCATCGCCTTCGACCCGAGGAAGCCCGAGGGCGGCAGCGTGGCGCTGCAGATCGACACCGCGAGCGCGGCCTTCGGCATCCCGATGACCGATGCCGAGCTGCCCAAGGCGCCGTGGTTCGATGCCGCGCATTTCCCGCAGGCCGGCTTCCAGACCACGGCCATCAAGGCGCTCGGCGACGGCCGCTTCGAGATGGCCGGCAAGCTCACGCTCAAGGGCATCGCCAGGCCGCTGACCGTGCCCGTGACGATCGCGCCGGCCGCCAACGGCCAGTCGGTGGTCAGCGGCAGCTTCGTGCTGCAGCGCATCGACTACAAGGTCGGCGACGGCGAATGGACCGACACCTCGGTGATCGCCAACGACGTGCAGGTGCGCTTCAAGCTCGTCGTCGACGGCCTCGGCACGCCCTGACCCCACCACACTCCCCCGCACGCAGCACCCGCCATGAAGAACAAGACACTGCTTTCCGCCGCCCTGCTGGGCTTCGCGCTCGCCGCGTCCGGCCTCGTCGCCGCGCAGGAATACACCGCCCCGGCCGTCGCGGCCAAGCCCGCGGGCGGCCCGGTCAAGGGCGCCAGCTACGTGGTCGACCCGACCCATACCTTCGTCATGTACGAGATGGGCCACTACGGCACCACCACCAACCGCGGCCGCTTCAGCACCAAGGACGGCAGCGTGCAGATCGACCCCGCCGGCACCAGCGGCAAGGTCGACATCACCATGGACATCAGCTCGATCAACACCGGCGTCGACCTGCTGAACCGGCACGTGCAGAGCAAGGACTTCTTCAATGTCGCCGAATTCCCCACCGGCCGCTTCGTCGCCGAGCGCATCGCCTTCAGCGGAGACAAGGTGGCCGAGGTGCCCGGCACGCTCACGCTGATGGGCCAGACCAAACCCGTCACCCTCAAGGCCGTGCGCTTCAACTGCTACCTGAGCCCGCTGATCAACCGCCAGGTCTGCGGCGGCGACTTCGAGACCACCGTCGAGCGCAGCGACTGGGGCATCACCTGGGGGCTGAACTTCGGCTTCGAGAACAAGGTGAAGCTGCTGGTGCAGGTCGAGGCGGTGAACGTGCAGCAATGAATTCCGAAAGAGAGCACTTCCGATGATGGACACCACCCTTTCCCTGCTCGGCATCGCCGGCGCCATGGCCGTGGGCGCGATGAGCCCGGGCCCGAGCTTCGTGA
>NZ_JBZAYE010000967.1:0-1970 GCF_058244205.1 Variovorax sp. 20P10.2.4 | reverse complement strand
CGCATGTTGGCCCAGGCCACCAGGCTCTCGTAGCCGCCCCAGGACGAGCCGCGCCCGAACAGCGCGAGCGCGTCGACCAGCCGCTCGACCGCGGCCGGCGCGATCTCCGGCCGCAGCTCGAAGGACAGCAGCCCGTTGGTGCCGCTGCAGTCGCGCCGCCAGAGATCGTGCCCCGGGTGCGTGGGCAGCGCGGGGCAGAACACGGTCGCCACCTCGGGCCGGGCCTGCAGCCAGCGCGCGACCTCGAGCGCATGCTGCTCGTGCAGGCGCAGCCGCGCCGACAGCGTGCGGATGCCGCGCAGCACCAGCCAGGCGTCGTCGGGGCTCACCGTCATGCCGAAGGCGTCGCAGCGCTCGTTGAGCGCGCGCCAGGCCTCGCGCGTGGTGGCCACCGTGCCCATCATCACGTCGGAGTGGCCCGAGAGGTACTTGGTGGCGGCCATCAGCGAGATGTCGGCGCCGAGCGCGAGCGGGCGGTACTGCAGGCCCGAGCCCCAGGTGTTGTCGGCCGCCAGCAGCGCGCCGCGCGCATGCGCGAGCGCGGCCAGCTTCGGCAGGTCGCACATCTCGTAGACCAGCGAGCCCGGGCACTCGGCGTAAACCAGCCGCGTGGCGGGCTCGAACAGCGCCTCGATGCCGCTGCCGTCGGCCGCGAAGAAGCTGCAGCGGATGCCATAGGGATCGAGGAAGGAATGCACCAGGTGGCGCGCCGGCTCGTAGACGCTGTCGGACATCAGCACGTGGTCGCCGGGCTTGAGGTAGGACAGCAGCACCATGCCGATGGCCGCGAGGCCGGTGGGAAAGAGCCGCGTGCGGTAGCCGCCCTCGAGCTCGCTCACCGCATCCTCGAGCGCGAAGGTGGTGGGCGTGCCGCGCGCGCCGTAGCTGAAGACGCGCTCCTCGCCGCGCCGCGCGCGGGCGTCGCGCATCGCGGCCACGCTGTCGAACACCACCGTGCTCGCGCGCACCAGCGGCGGGTTGACCGGCGCGCCGCCCGCATGGGCCGGGTGCTTGCCGAGGTGGGCGATGCGGGTCTCGAGGGACAGGCCGGAGGGATCGGTGGGCGAGGCGGGCATGGGCGTCTTGTCTCGTTGTTGCGTCGCCGATGCTAGTCGGCGCGCGCGCCCGACAGCTTGACGATGCGCGACCAGCGCTCGATGTCCTGCCTGAGCTGCGCCGCGAAGGCTTCGGGCGTGTTCGCCACCACCTCGCTGCCGCCGTCGGTCACCTGCCTGTTCACCTCGGGCAGGTGCAGGGTGCGCACGATCGCCTCGTTGAGATAGGCCACGCGCTCGGGCGGCGTGCCGGCGGGCGCGAAGAAGCCGTACCAGTCCTCGAAGCGCGCGTTGGCGTAGCCGAGCTCCTCGAGCGTGGGCGCCTTCGCGAACACGCCGATGCGGCGCGGGCTGGTCACGGCCAGCACGCGCAGCTTGCCGCTTTGCACCATGCCAGCGACCGAGGCGGTGGAGGTCACGAGCACGTCGACCTGGCCGCCGAGCAGGTCGGTGAGCGCGGGGCCGGCGCCCTTGTAGGGCACGTGCGTCATGTCGACGCCGTTGTCCTTCTGCAGCACCACGCCGACCAGGTGCGAGAGCGTGCCGTTGCCCGGCGTCGCATAGGTGAGCTTGCCGGGGCTGGCCTTGGCCTTCGCGGCCAGGTCGGCGAAGGACTTGAGCGGCGAGTTCGCTTCCACCACCAGCGCGAGCGGCGCCGCGTTGATCTGCGTGATCGGCACGAAGTTCTTGACCGGATCGAAGCCCGGCGCCGCGTACAGCGCGGGGTTCACCGCCATGATCGAGACCTGCGAGGTCAGCACGGTGTAGCCGTCGGCCTTGGCATCGGCCACCGCCTTGGCGCCGATGTTGCCGCCCGCGCCGCCGCGGTTGTCGACCACGGCCGGCTGGCCCGTGATCTCGGCCAGGCGCGTGGTCACCAGGCGCGCGGTGGCGTCGTTGCCGCCGCCGGGCGGG
>NZ_JBZAYE010000966.1:0-1973 GCF_058244205.1 Variovorax sp. 20P10.2.4 | reverse complement strand
CCGCGCGCCAGCGCCCGCTTGCGCACCGCATAGATGTTGTTGCGCAGCGCATAGAGCTCGTCGGCATACGACAGCGGCACCGCCACGCGGTTCACCACGCGGTCGAGCTCGTCGAGCTCCTTCGTGAGTTCGGCCGGATCGCCGCGCTGGCCGTCCACCTTGCCCTCGATGTCGCGCAGCCGCGCATACCAGCGGAACACGCGGCGGCGCACGCGGAACTGGTAGAGCGGCGGCACCACGCGGCTCAGCGGCAGCATCAGCACCAGCAGGCCGCCGAGCACCAGCCACATGCGCTCGATCAGGTTGCTGGCCCAGAACGGCAGGTAGCGCTGCCAGAACGGCGGCGTGCCGTTGATGGCGCGGTCGCCCTCGGGGCTCACGGGCAGTTCGCTGGTGCGCGTGTTCGGGAAGTCGCGCGGCCGGTTGAACCAGCCGGCACCGCCATGCAGGTGCTGCGCGGCCTGCGCGAACAGCTGGCGCAGCGCGGGATGGGTGTCCTCGCGCGACAGCAGCGAGGTGGTGGCCGCGAGCAGCGACACGTCGCCGGCCGGCAGGTCCTTCGACAGGTCGACCACGCCGCGCGGCAGGGTCACGGCCGAGAGGAAGGGAAAGCGCCGCGTGTACGCGTCGGCCTGCACGAAATCCATGAGCCGGATGTCGTTGGCGCGCAGCAACCGCTGCACCTGCGGCGACTGCGGCGCCGACGACAGCACGATCGCATCGAGCAGCCCGGCCTGCAGCGCCTCGGCGGCCGCGGCCTGCTCGAGGTTCGACAGCAGCAGCGCATCGGGCGCGAGCCGGTTGGCCTCGAGCAGCCGGCCCATGAGTTCGGGCAGGCCGCTGCCGGGCATGTCGACGTTGACGCGCAGGCCGCGCAGCTGGGTCAGCGAGGTCAGCGGGATCGGCGCTGGGGGCGTGACGGGTTGCGCGGGCGGCGGTGCGGCCTTCTTGCGCTCGGCGCCGTGGCGGCCCTTCGCGGCTGCCTTGGCCGCCTTCTTCGCCTTCTCGGCCTCCGCCGCCTGCTGCGCGATCACGCTGTCGGGCGCGCGCGTGATCGCGTCGGGCCGGTAGAACAGCCAGATCGGCTCGAAGAACAGGCTGCCGAGCGAACTGAGCCCGGCCTCCTCGTCGGCCACCGGGTCGGCGCTGCCGCCGCGCACGAAGCCCACGTCGGCCTCGCCCTTGCGCAGCAGCTCGAGGTTCTCCGACGAGCCCGAGGTCGGCTTGAGCGTGACCTCGATGCCGCTGAGCTTGAGCGACTCGGCATAGCGCTTGCCGAACTGCGCATAGGCGCTGCCCGTGGGACCGGTGGCCAGCGTCACCTGCTTGGGCGGCTGCGGCTGCAGCCACCAGTAGGCGGCGATCAACAGGCCGATCACGAGGAACAGGATCGGGCCGGCGGAGGCGATCAGGTCGCGGATCGACAGCAGGATCAGCTTGAGGGTTCTCGGGAAGGCCATGGTGTCTCGCTCGTGGGGTCAGCGCGGCGCGGTGCCGAGCTCGGCGGCCGAGGGGATGTGCAGTTCGCCGACCGTCACCGAGCGTGCCGCCAGCACCGCGCGCAGGGTGGCGCGCGCGGCGACCTCGGCCGCCATGGCGCTGAGCACCGTCATGCCCGGGCCGTCGGCCGCCAGCGGCACGCGACCGGTGGCGAGCGCGAACAGGGTGTCGCCGTCGCTCATGGTGTGCACGGGATTGATGGCGCGCGCCAGGCCGTCGTGCGCCACGGTCGCGAGCCGGTTGGCCTGCACCTTGGTCAGCACCGCGTCGGTGGCGATCACGCCGATGGTGGTGTTGGTGCCGGCCAAGAGCGGCTTGGGCAGCTCGCCGCGCAGCAGGGCGCGGCGCGTGTCGAGCAGCGCGCGGCCGTCCTCGGTGCGCGCGCCGGCCACCGGCAGCGCGGTGTCGGGATCGATCACGTCGCCGAGCGAATTGACCGCGATCAGCGCGCCGACCGTGACGCCGCCGACCGT
>NZ_JBZAYE010000965.1:0-1973 GCF_058244205.1 Variovorax sp. 20P10.2.4 | reverse complement strand
CGCATGGATGCAGGCGAAGTCCAGGCTCACGATCACGCAGCGCGCCGAGTGCAGGCCGCCGAGTTCGCGCTGCACGCCTTCGTTGAGCAGCTTGTAGTAGCCGAGCGTGGAGGGCCACGCGACGCCTCCGATCAGGCCCGCGACTTTCATGATGGGAAGGCCCTCAGTCGAGCTTGAAGCCGAGCCGGCGGATCACCGGCGCATAGCGCGCCAGGTCGGCGTCGATGCGCGTCGCGAGCGCCTGCGGCCCGGTCTGGGCCGCGGGCTCGAAGCCGAACACCAGCAGCTTCTCGACCACGTCGGGCTGGTGCAGCGCCCAGTCCACGCCTTCACTCACGCGCGCCACGATCTCGGGCGGCAGGCCCCTGGGCCCGACGATGCCGAACCAGACCGAGAAGTCCACGCCCTTGTAGCCCAGCTCCTCGAGCGTGGGCACCTCGGGCTGGCCCGAGAAGCGCCGCGACGACGCGAAGGCCAGGATCTTCGCGCGGCCCGCCTTCGCGAACTGCACATAGGGCGCGATGCCGTCGAAGGCGGCGTCGATGTCGCCCGCGACCGTGGCCTGCGCGACCTCGGCGCTGCCCTTGTAGGGCACGCGCGTGCTCTGGATGCCGGCGCTGCGGTTGAACTCCTCGAGCGCCATCTGCGACAGGATCGCCGCCGCGCCGATGTTGACCTTGCCCGGCTCCGCCCGGGCGCGCTTCACGAGCTCGTGCACGTCGGCCACCGCGCCCGGCACGCCGGCGCGCACGATCACCGCGTTGGGCGAGGTGATCGCGAGCGCCACCGGCGCGAAGTCCTTGCGCGGGTCGTAGGGCAGGCGGTTGTAGAGCGAGGGGTTGAGCACGAAGGTCTGGTCGATCGACCACAGCAGCGTGTAGCCGTCGGGCTGCGCCTTCATCAGTTCCTGCGCGCCGATCAGCGTATTGCCGCCGGGCTTGTTGTCGACCACGATCTGCTGGCCGAGCCGCTCCTGCAACTTCGCTGCGATGAGCCGCGCCGTCACGTCGGCGCCGCCACCCGCCACGAAGGGCACCACCAGCCGGATCGGCCGCGCGGGCCAGGCGGCCTGGGCCGCCGACAACGCCGGCAGCACCAGCGCCAGGGAGGCCGCCGCAAGCCCCAGAAACCGGCAGACACGTCGCACATTCATACCTAAACTCCGCGCTCGATCAAAGTGTTGCAACGCTAACGCCGCAGGGCAGGGTTTTCTATGCCGATCCGCTCGCAGACTGTGCCGATCCCGTCGCTGCTCCCGGCCATGCCCCCGGGCGCGCTGCCCGAGGACGACTTCAACGCCGCTCTGATCCGGCTGCCGGTCGAGCGGCCGCTCGCGCTCGCGGGCCTGCACGACGGCGCAAGCCGCGAAGTGCGCTGGCCGCGCGACGGCGGCCGCATCCTGCGGCTGCGCACCACGCCCTGGGAAGGCGCGAGCGCGCTGTACTTCGACTTCCGCCTCAACGACGACCTGCACGTGCAACTGCCGCCCGGCGACGAGCTGCTGGTCACCTTCTTCCTGGCCGGCCACGTCACGGGCCAGATCGGCAGCGCGCAGGGCCGCGCGCTCGATTTCCGCGTCGACCGCGCGCTGCTGCGCACGCCCAACCGCGACGGCGGCTACCTGATCCACATTCCCGGCGCCTGCCGCAACAACTTCGTGCAGTTCCGGCTGCGCCGCGCGCTGCTGCCGCGCTGGCTGCAGGCACTGGGCGTGCAACTGCCGGCGCGGCAGATGGCCGAGCTGGTGGACCGCGACGACGGCCGCGTGCTGTGCAACGCGGCGCTCACGCCGCGCGTGCGCGACTGCCTCGCGCGCATCCGCGACGAGCCCGCCGACCAGCCGGCCTTCGTGCCGCTGTTCCATGCGCGCGCCACCGAGCTGCTGACCTGCGTGCTGCTCGACCTGCACCAGTTGCTGCGCCCCGCGCGCTCGGGCACCGAGGAAGGCGCCGACGACGCCGAGGCCACGGTGC
>NZ_JBZAYE010000964.1:0-1974 GCF_058244205.1 Variovorax sp. 20P10.2.4 | reverse complement strand
CCCGCGCGAGCGCGAACGCAGCCGCTGGGGCCGCGCGCCGCACACCAACCCCGACAAGGTCGTCTACCTCGCCTTCACCAGCGGCACCACCGGCCTGCCCAAGGCCGTCATGCACAGCGACAACACGCTGCTCGCGAACGGCCGCGCCATGGTGGCCGACTGGGGCCACGACGAGTCGACGGTGCTGCTGAGCCTGAGCCCGCTGTCGCATCACATCGGCACCGTGGCGATCGAGCAATGCCTGGTCAGCGGCTGCGAGCTGGTGCTGCACGACCCCGCCGCGGGGCTGTCGCGGCTCGACTGGATCGTGGAGTCGGGCGCCACCTACGTGATGGGCGTGCCCACGCATGCGATCGACCTGCTCGACGACATGGACCGGCGCGGCATGAAGCACCTGGGTCGCGTGCGCATCTTCTACATGGCGGGCGCGCCCATTCCCGAGGAGGCCGCGCGGCGCTTCCTCAAGCTCGGCATCCAGCCGCAGAACGTCTACGGCATGACCGAGAGCGGCTCGCACCAGTACACGCGCCCGGCCGATGGCGTGAAGGTGGTCACCGAGACCTGCGGGCCGGCCTGCCTCGGCTACGAGGTGCGGCTGTGGTCGCAGCAGGACCCCGACCTCGAGGCGCAGCCCGGCGAGGTCGGCGAGATCGCCGGGCGCGGCGGCGTGCTGATGCTCGGCTACTTCGGCGACCAGGACGCGACCGAGCGCTCGTTCAACGCGCATGGCTGGTTCATGAGCGGCGACCTCGGCCAGCTCGACGCGGCGGGCAACCTGCGCATCGTGGGCCGCAAGAAGGACCTGATCATCCGCGGCGGCCACAACATCCATCCGGCGCGCATCGAGGACCTGGCCTACCGCCATGCGGCGGTGAACAAGGCCGCGGCCTTCGGCGTTGCCGACGAGCGCCTGGGCGAGAAGGTCTGCCTCGCACTGGTCTGCGCGGGCGAACCGCCGAGCGCGCAGGAGATGCTCGCGCACCTCGATGCGCAGGGCCTGTCGAAGTTCGACATGCCCGAGTACTACCTCGTGCTGCCCGCGTTTCCGCTCACCGCGAGCGGCAAGATCCTCAAGCGCGAGCTGGCCGCCTTGGCCAGGGCCGGCAGCGTCGTGCCGCAGCCGGTGCGCTTCGTGGCCGGAGGCACGCGATGATCGCGCTCGATCGCGAAGCCGAATTCGCGGTGCTGCGCATCGATCGGCCGGCCGTGCTCAATGCGCTGTCCTTCGAGCTGATCCGCGACCTGGGCGATGCGATCGCGCGCGCCGAGACTTCGGGCGCACGCGCGCTGATCGTGACCGGCGCGGGCGACAAGGCCTTCTGCGCCGGCGCCGACGTGCAGGAACTGCGCGGGCGTGACCTCGCGGCGCAACGCGAGGGCGCCGAACTCGGCCAGGCCGTGTTTGCGCGGCTCGACCGGCTGGCCATTCCCTCGATCGCGCTGGTCAACGGCTATGCCTTCGGCGGCGGCATGGAGCTCGCGCTCGCCTGCACTTTCCGGCTCGCGCAGCCGCATGCGAAGTTCGCGCTGCCCGAGATCAAGCTGGGATTGATTCCAGGCTATGGCGGTACGCAACGGCTGCCGCGGCTCGTGGGCGTGGGGCGTGCGCTGGAGCTCGTGATGAGTGGGCGCAGCGTGGGCGCGGACGAAGCCTTGTCCATCGGCCTGGTGCAGCGCATCGTCGCGCGCGAGGAGAGCATCGACGCCGCCTTCGCCTTCGCGCGCAGCTTCAGCGGCTTCGGCCTGCGCGCGCTGCAGTTCGCGCGCGATGCGGTGCTGCGTGGGGCCCACACGTCGCTGGCCGAGGGCCTGCGCATCGAGGCCGACCTGTCGACGCTCGCTTATCGCACCGCGGACGCCGAGGAGGGCATGCGTGCCTTCGTCGAGAAGCGTTCGCCCGTTTTTCAGGATCGATGATGAACGACACCAAGCAATGCATCGTGGTCACGGGCGCGAGCCGCGGCATCGGCGCCG
>NZ_JBZAYE010000963.1:0-1989 GCF_058244205.1 Variovorax sp. 20P10.2.4 | reverse complement strand
AGCACCGTCGCGCGAGCCCCGCCGCCGCCAGGCCGCGGGGCTTTTTATCGCCCGCCGGTCACAGGTGCCGCGTCTCGGCCGGCGGGTTGAACCAGTTGTTGTTGCGCCCGTCCATGTACATCACGGGCGCGGCCACCAGCTCGTCGGGCGTGGCGTCGTCGAGGCAGCTGACGTTGATGCTGACGTACTTGCCGCCGACCTCGGCCACGTCGCCGCGGCCGAAGGGCCGCACGCCGCAATGGCGGCAGAACAGGTGGTGCGCGCTGTACGAGCCGAACTGGTAGCTCGACAGATCGTCCTCGCCACTGACCATCCGGAAGGCCTCGGGCCGCACGATCGCGCCCCAGTTGCGCGCCTTGGCGCAGATCGAGCAATTGCAGCGGCCGGTGCCGGCCGCGAGGTCGATGTCGGCCTGGAAGCGAACCTTGCCGCAGTGGCAGCTGCCGTTGTAGGTCTTGAGCATGGGCTTTTCTCCTGGGGGTCTGGGGTGTTGGAAGGCCCGAAGACTAAGGTCCATTGCGGACAGATCCTGTCCTCGATCGCAGGCATCATCGCGTCCATGCTGTCCGCCACCGCCCGCCTCATCCGCCTGTTGTCGCTGTTCCAGGCCCAGCGCGCCTGGACCGGCGCCGAGCTCGCGCGCCGCCTCGAGATCACCGAGCGCACCCTGCGCCGCGACGTCGACCGGCTGCGCAGCCTCGGCTACACGGTCGACTCCACCTCGGGCGTGGCCGGCGGCTACCGACTCGGCGCGGGCAACAGCCTGCCGCCGCTGCTGCTCGAGGACGAGGAAGCGATCGCGGTGGCGGTCGGCCTGGGCGTGGGCCCGGCCTCCAGCGACGGCGGCAACGACATCGAGAACGCCTCGATGCGCGCGCTGGCCAAGCTCGAGCAGCTGATGCCGCCGCGGCTGCGCCGCCGGCTCGACAAGCTGCGCGCCACGGTGGTGCCGGTGCTGCAGAAGCGCTCGGACATCCGGCTCAAGGCGGTGTCGCTGTTCGCCGAGGCCTGCGCCGACCGCGCGCTGCTGCGCTTCGGCTACCGCGACCACCACGAGGTCGTCAGCAGCCGCCGCGTGGAGCCGCACCGCGTGGTGCAGACCGGCCAGCGCTGGTACCTGCTGGCCTGGGACACGGACCGCGAGGACTGGCGCACCTTCCGGCTCGACCGCATCGTCGACCCCGAGCCCACCGGCGCGCACTTCACGCCGCGGCGGCTGCCGCACGGCGACATCGCGGCCTACATGCAGCACGCGCTGCAGATCTCGCCCTACCTGCACCATGCGCGCGTGCTGGTGCATGCACCCGTGGCCGCGCTCGACGGGCAACTGTCGTGGGTCGGCGGCGTGCCCGAGGCCGTGGCGCCCGATCGCACGCGCATCCAGACCGCGGCCAACTCGCTCGATGCGCTGGCGGTCTGGCTCGGTTGCCTGGGGCACGACTTCGAGGTCGAGTCGCCGCCCGAGCTCGGCGCGCACCTGCAGCGGGTGGCGTCGCGGCTGGCGCGCATGTCGGGCCGCTGAGCGCCGCGGTCCGCTCCCCCACGTATCCCACGTATATAGGATGGGCATGGTGCGCGCCGGCCCCTACGCTGCGGAGTCCACCCACCCGAGGACCGCCGCCTCCGCGCCATGGCCATCGACACCGCAGCCGCCCCCCTTCTCTCGACCACGCAGGTCGCGCTGGTCGAGGACGACACCGGCATGCGCGAACGCCTGGCCCGCGTGGTCGATGCCGATCCCTCGCTGACCCTGGCCCACAGCGCCTCGACCGCGACCGAGCTGCTCGCCTGGCTCGAGGACAACGCGGTCGACGTGCTGCTGGTCGACCTGGGCCTGCCCGACCTGCCGGGCCTGCAGGTCATCGACCGCTGCCGCAGCATGCAGCCGGCCTGCGCGGTGATGGTGCTGTCGATCTTCGGCGACGAGGCCAACATGCTGCGCGCCTTCGAGGCCGGCGCCAGCGGCTACCTGCTCAAGGACGGCACCGA
>NZ_JBZAYE010000962.1:0-1991 GCF_058244205.1 Variovorax sp. 20P10.2.4 | reverse complement strand
ACCGCGGCGGCGATCGAATCGCCCATGCCCGGATGGCCCGCATCCTCCACATGCCAGGGCAGGCCGCTCGCGCGCACCGCGTCGAGCGTGCGCTCGAGCACCGGTTTTCCGGCCAGCGGCGCGCGCAGCTTGGAGCCGCTGCCGCCGGCGGCCACGAAGCGTTCGCCGCGGCCCGAGGCCAGCACGATCACGGTCGGGGGATTCGCGAGGGTGGTCACGGCGCGAGTATCGCTTGGGCAACAATGCCGCCATGACTTCCCCGACTTCCAAAGAATCGCTGGCCGCGCTGCGCAAGAGCTACGAGCGCGCCGAGCTCGGCGAGGCGCACAGCGCCGACGATCCGCTGCGCCAGTTCGAGCGCTGGCTCGACGAGGCCATCGACGCCCAGGTGCCCGAGCCCAACGCGATGACCTTGTGCACCGTCGGCAGCGACCTGCGGCCCTCGAGCCGCATCGTGCTGATCAAGGGCTACGACGCGCGCGGCCTGGTCTGGTACACCAACTACGAGAGCCGCAAGGGCCGCGAGCTCGCGGGCAACCCCTATGCCTCGCTGCAGTTCCACTGGGTCGAGCTCGAGCGCGTGGTGCGCATCGAGGGCCGGGTCGAGAAGGCCGGCGCCGACGAGAGCGACGCCTACTACGCGAGCCGCCCGCTCGATTCGCGCCTGGGCGCTTGGGCCAGCCCGCAGAGCGAGGTGATCGGCGGGCGCGAGGTGCTGGTGAAGAATGCGGCCGTCGCCGCGGCGAAGTACCTGCTCTCGCCGCCGCGCCCGCCGCACTGGGGCGGTTACCGGCTGGTGCCCGACCGCTGGGAGTTCTGGCAGGGCCGCAAGAGCCGGCTGCACGACCGGCTGCGCTACCGGCTCGAAGCCGGCCAGTGGACGCGCGAGCGGCTAGCCCCCTGACAGATCAGGCCTCGCAGCCCGTCACCTTGAATTCGACGCGGCGATCGAGCGCGTCGCTCGCATCGTCGGCGCCCGTGCCCACGATGTTCTCGCGGAAGCCGGCGCCGGCTTCGCGCAGCTTCTTCGCCAGCGGCGGGGCCTCGCCCACCAGCCGGGTCTTGACGGTCACCGCGCGCTGCAGCGACAGCCGCTCGTTGACCGCCTCCGAGCCGGTGCGGCTGGTGTGGCCGGTCACGACCACGCAGGAATCGATCTGCGCCGCCTGGCGCGCGATCTGGCGCAACCACATCGGGTACGCGGCGCTGATCTTCGGGTCGGCCAGGAAGTCGGTCGAGCCCGGCTTGAACAGGAACTTCACGCTGAGGTTGTTGGTTTCGAGCCCCAGCCGCGCGAGCGTGCCGAAGGTCTTCTCGGCATCGGCGGTGCGACCGAGCTGCGACTGCGTGAGGTACAGGCCGCTGTAGACGCGCAGCTGCTGCCCGTCGGGGCGGCGCGAGGCGGCGTCGTAGCGCGCCAGCGCCTCCTGCAGCCGGCCGGCCTCGTAGGCGGCGGTGGCTTCCTGCATCACGGTCGCGGTCGGCAGGCGTTCGAGGTAGAGCGCGTCGGCGGCCTGGCCCGGCTGGGTCTCGGCGGTGCGGATGTAGCCCTCGACGCCGCGGTCCTTGCCGTTGACCGGGCTGTCGCGGAAGAAGGCCGTGGGCCGGGTGTCGAGCGAGGCATCGCTGATGCGCGCCACCGACTGCGCGATCACCACGCCGCTCTTGATCTCGGTCAGCGCCAGGTTCAGCCGGTAGGGCGAGCCACCCGCTTCCTTGTCGCGCACCAGCGTGCCGTTGAGCACGTACTGCGCGGTGGCGATCTCGGTGCTGTTGAACGGCGTCACGGTGAACTGCTTGAACTGCGCCTGCATGCGCTGGACGATGCGCTGCTCGGCCACGCGCGTGACCTCGGTCTGCTGGCCGCTGGCGCTCTCGAGCAGCGGGTCGATGACGATGCGGCTCTGCTTCATCGACGACTCGACCTTGGCGAGGAAGCCCGGCAGCTTCTTGGTCTGCACCATCAGGTCGTCCACCGCCTGGTCGACGGC
>NZ_JBZAYE010000961.1:0-1992 GCF_058244205.1 Variovorax sp. 20P10.2.4 | reverse complement strand
TTCGAGCACCCGGATGTCGCGCACCGCCCCGTCGGCGTCGATCCACAGCTGCACGCCGAGCCGGTAGCGGCCGAAGGCATCGGGCTGCGCGATGCACAGCACGCGCGTGATCGAGGATTGCAAGGCGGCCGCGTAGTCGCGCAGGTCGGCGGCGGCTTCGTCGCTGCGGCCGCTGCCCTCGCCGCGCGAGGCCACGGGAGCGCTCGTCTCGGCCACCGATTCGGGCACCAGCGTGAACGACTGTTCGCCGACATAGCGCGCCACCAGGCCGGACCCCACCAGCAACTGCCGCAGCGCATCGCGCGGCGCGAGCCGGCCCTGTACCGACGAGGCCGTGCGGCCCTCCGCCAGGCTGCTGCTGACCAGCACCGAATGGCCGGTGATGCGCGCGAATTCGGCCAGCGCATCCTGCAGCGGCTGCGCCTGCATGTCGAAGTTCAGCGCGCCGGCCCCCTCGCGCGGACCGGGCAGTTGCGCGTGGGCGAAGCGCGCGCCCATCATCAGCAGCACGACGAGGCACCAGGACAGCGACAGGGCACTGCCCGAGGCGGAAGCACGTGTCATGAGGCGGAGGAGAGAGGCAAGGAAGTGCTGCAGGGAGAAAGTGGGGGCGCGACCGTCCGCCTCGCGGCCTGGCTCGATGTTCGCGGCCTGAGGCTATTCGGCTGACATGACCGACCCATGACAGGTGCCGGACTCCCGAGTTCGCGACACCGCCGCGACTTGTTTCCGGCCTACACTGGCGCGTTTTTTTCTTCCAGGGATCGGAGACTTCGATGCGCGCAGCCTGTGGATGGATCGCGATGCTGGCCGCCCTCGGCAGCCTGGGCGCCATGGCGCAGGAAGCCGCCCCGGCCAATCCCTGCATGGAGGTGACGGTGAACGGCGAACGCGCCCCCTCCTACGACTGCCTGACGCAGAAGATGCGCCCGCCCGCGTCGGCGCCGCGCGACACCGACGGCGTGCCCCAACTGGCCTCGGAAGCGATCGCCAACCGGCCTTCGAACCAGCTCGGCCTGTTCAACCGCGCGGCCACCAGCACCCGCATGGGCAATACCTTCGGCACCTCGGTGTATCCGCAGCGGCCGCCGACGGTGGCGCCGGTATCGCCGTTGATGCCGGGGCGCTGAGGAAACGAGGCCGCGCCGCGGCCTCGCCTCGTCTCAATACCCCAGCGTTCGCCGCTCCGCCGGCGTGAGCTGGTTGCGCTCGGCCGGCCCCATGGCCGAATCGCCGAGCACCTGCACCGCGCTGCCGCTGCGATAGCCGGTGCGCTGCGGCGCGGCATCGTTGCCGGCCGGGGCGGCGGGAGTGCCGGGCATGGGCTCGTTGCCGAAGCCCAGCACGCGCACCGTGAACACCGAAGGCAGCGCCTGCCGCGCGGCCGTGCGTTCGCGCTGCACCGTGTCCTGCGCGGCCATCGCGGCCTGCGAGGCGGCGGCGCTGGCGCTGGTGAGCGCGCCCACGTTGACCGAGGCCACCACCGGCAGGCCGCTCGATTCCCCCTTGACCTGGATGTTGGCCGCGTTGACCACCTGCAAGGCCGCGAGGTTGACGTTGCCCGAGACGCGGATGCCGGCCTCGCCCGCGTCGATGGTGCCCAGCGGCGCGATCAGGTCGACGTCGCCCGGCGGCACCTCGGCGATCGGTGCCAGCGTGGCGATGCCGGCGCCGGTGCTCGGTACGTTCGACGACAGCCGGATGTTGCCGAGCGCGTCGTAGCTGCGCTTGGGCGGGGTGTAGACCAGCGTGGTCTTGCTGCCGCGCCCGGCATTGATATCGCCCTCGGCCGACCAGGCGAGGATGCCGCCGCCGAAGGTGGTCATGATGCGCGAGAGGCCCAGCAGCACGCTGTCGCGCGTGTAGATCTCGACCGCGCCCTCGCCCTGGGTGAGCAGGCCGGTGCTCGGCGGCGGCAGCACGCCGTTGGCGCCCAGCGTGAGGCCGCCGCCTGGCACCAGCACCTGGATGTCGCCGCCGAACTGGGTGTGC
>NZ_JBZAYE010000960.1:0-2006 GCF_058244205.1 Variovorax sp. 20P10.2.4 | reverse complement strand
GCGAGTCGGTGCCCGAGGCGATCCGCCAGTTCGGCGCGCTGCTGATGCTGCGCCATACGCTGGGCATCGTGGTGCTGGGCGGCGTGACCTACGCCGCCTTCATCTCGCTGCGCGGGCTCTGGCTCGGGCCGCTGATGATCGAGCGGCACGGTTTCTCGCTGGTGCAGAGCGGCAACGTCGCGCTCGCGGTGTCGGTGATCTCGCTGGTCGGCGCGCCGCTGTTCGGCCGGCTCGACAGCACCGATCCCGCCGCGCGGCGCCGCCGCATCGTGCTCTGGGCGCTGGCCTACACCGGCCTGTTCGCGCTGATCGCCTTCGTGCACTCGGCCTGGCTCGACATCGCCGGCATGCTGCTGATCGGCCTGCTCTCGGGCTTCATCGTCTGGCAGTACGCCGACGTGCGCGGCGCCTACCCGGCGGCGCTCACGGGCCGCGCGATGGCGGTCTTCACCATGGCGATGTTCATGGGCGTGGCGCTGATGCAGTGGGGCACGGGCGTCGCCGCCTCGGTGGCGGCGGCGCACGGCGGCGATCCGCTCACGGCCGTGCTGGCGACCATCGCCGTGCTGCTGCTGGCGGGCATCGCGGCCTTCGCCTGGCTGCCGGCGCCGACCGCGAAGCCGCGTTCCTAGATCTTGAACGCGCGCTGGATGTCCGGCCGCACCAGGTCGGCGTACTCGCGATGCTTGCGGATGTAGCCCGCGATGAACTGGCATACCGGGATCACGTGCAGGCCGCGCGCGCGGGCCTCGTCGAGCACGTGCTTCGCGATCTTCGAGCCCAGGCCCTTGCCCTCGTGCGCGGGCATCACCTCGGTGTGGGTGAACATGATCGCGTCGGTCAGCAGGTTGTATTCGGCCAGCGCGGCGAGCTCGCCGCCGATGCGGGCCTCGTAGCGGTGCTCGGCCTCGTTGTTCGAAAGGATCGGGGCGTTGTCGTCGGTGCTCATGGGGTTCCTTGCAAGGGGGGTGTTCAGGCGGGCCGGCTCGCGAGGTACTTGGCGAGGTTGGCGGCGGCGGTGGCGCGCACCTTGTTGCGCAGCATCGGCGACCAGCCCAGCAGCAGCCCCGGCGTGCCCAGCGCCTGGCGCGACCAGGTCCAGAACGGGAAGCTGTCGCGGTGGGTGGCGATCAGGCCCTCGGGCGTGAAGCCGAAGCGCGCGTCGATGCTGTTGTCGACCAGGCGGCCGGTGGCGCTGAAGCGGTAGTGAGCGTCCCAGTGGGCGCTGCCGCCGCGTTCGTCGGCGCGCACGTCGCGATGGCTCAGGCGCCAGACGTCGGCGCCCTTGGCCTTCGTGGCCTCGCACAGCATGCGCCACATGCCGCCGACCTCGCGCCGCCCGCGCAGCGAGAAGGCCTCGTCGTCGAACACCGCGTCGGGTGCGTAGCAGGCTTCCATGGTGGCGGCGTCGAGCTGGGCGAATGCGCCGTAGAAGCGCTCGATGGTCTGCGCGTTGGTGGTGGCTGTCATGGGGCCTCGGGCGCCGGGAGCGCGGTGGTTGGAGATCTCGGGGAAGAGGGTCAGAGCGCGGCCGGAAGGGTGCGCACCAGGAAATCATAGACCGCGCGGATGCGCCGGTCGGTGCGGACCTCGCGGTGCACCGCCAGCCACACCGGCAGCGCGGGCAGCTTGAGCGCGGGCAGCACGCGCACCACCTCGGGGTCGCTGCGCGCCAGTGATTCGGCCACGAAGCCGATGCCCATGCCGTGGCGCAGCGCCTCCCAGTAGACGCTGACGTCGTCGGTGCGGAAGCAGAAGTCCTCGCGCTGCAGCGGCGCGCCGAGCTCGGCCGAGCTGCGCAGGATGCTCTCGTCGCGGTCGTAGCCCAGCAGGTCGTGTCGCAGCAGGTCGGTCCAGTGGCGCGGCGTGCCGCGCCGGCGCAGGTAGTCGCGCTGCGCGAAGGCGCCGAGCGCGAAGCGGCCCACGCGCCGCGCCACCAGGCTCGCGGTCTCGGGCCGGGTCATGCGCAGCGCGATGTCGGCCTCGCGCCGCAGCAGGTTGCTGAC
>NZ_JBZAYE010000096.1:0-17500 GCF_058244205.1 Variovorax sp. 20P10.2.4 | reverse complement strand
TTCGGCGGCTCGACGAACTGGCTCATGATCTCGACCGGGATCACCACTTCGGCGGCCCGACGGAGCAGGCCGCTCTGCAGCGCCCAGAGCGCGGCGGCGTGGAAGACGATCACGCCGCCGGCGATGGCAGCGTTGCGCGAGAGGCCGAAAACGGAGGGAGGGGGGGCAAAGCGGTCAGACACGATCAACCATTCGAGTGCGAGCACGTGGGTACGTGCCCCGATTGCAGCAAAACCGCTACGACGACGTCTACTTCTATTTACGAAGGATCCACCAGACGGAGCCCGCCACCAGGATCAGGCTGCCGCCGAGTGCAGAGACGAGTTCCATGCTTTGCTTTCCTTGATGGAGTTGGCAAGCTGGATCGACTTCGGTTCCGATTCGCAGTGCAGGGCCGCGACCGGGTGCGAAGCGCTGCACTGCGCGACGATATCGCGCGCACATCCTTCACATTGGCCACACTGGGTGGCCACGCCGAGTTCGAATTGCACTTCGTCGAAAGTCATCCCCGCGCGCACATGGCGTGCGATTTCGCGGTCGGAGACTCGGCGGCAAATGCAAACGATCATGGCTGTGAAAGCGGCAGTTTGGCTGGCTGTTGGATGTAGCGATTATAAATAAGAATCCCTCGCATTTGCAATAACTATCGTATTCGCCAGCGCCCGGCGCGACAGCTATTCGCTATGAGGGGTGGTCCGGCTATATCTCCGACCAGAGCCGAAGCAGGTTGTGATAGTGGCCGGTCAGGGCCACGGTTTCCTCGGATTCGCCCAGCCGGGCGCGCAGTTTCTGGATGTTCTGGTCCAGTTCGAACAGCATCGCGCGCTGCTGGTCGTTGCGCACCATGCTCTGGGCCCAGAAGAAGGCGCACACGCGCGCGCCCCGGGTCACCGGGTGCACCCGGTGCAGGCTGCTCGACGGATACAGGATCAGGTCGCCGGCCGGCAGCTTGACCTCGTGCGAGCCGTAGGTGTCGACCACCTCGAGCTCGCCGCCGTCGTAGTCGTCGGGATCGCAGAGAAACAGGGTGCACGACAGGTCGGTGCGCAGCGGCTGCTCGCTGCCGGGCACGGCGCGCACCGCGCCATCGACGTGCAGGCCGTAATGCTCGCCGCCCTCGTAGCGGTTGAACAGCGGCGGCACGAAGCGCGCGGGCAGGGCGGCCGAGAAGAACAGGGGGTTGCGCGCCAGCGCGGCCAGCACGGTCTTGGCGAGCTCGCGCCCGACCGGCGAATGCTCGGACAGCTGCCGGTTGCGCTTGACCTGCGCGCCCTGGTCGCCGACGGTCTCGCGCCCGTCGACCCACTGGGTGGCATCGAGCGTGGCGCGCATCCTGCGCACCTGGTCCGGGCTCAGCACTTCGGGCACATGCAGCATCATCTTCGGGAACTCCGGAAGGAAAAAAGCCCCGGCGCGGGCCGGGGCTCGAGTGTCGCACCGCGGCGCACCGGCCCTGGCCGGCGGCGCGCCGTGTCGAACGATCAGAACGCGAAGTTCGCGGTGACCTTGAACGAGCGCGGCGTGCCCGGCGTGTAGCGGTAGCCCGACTTGTTGATGGCCGCCACGTAGTCCTTGTCGAACAGGTTGTAGACGTTCAGCTGCAGATCGACGTTCTTGTTGATCCGGTAGGACGCCATGGCGTCGACCACCCAGTACGACTCGACGTAGGCCGGCGTGCCGACCGCGCCGTCGGTGCCGCGGTACAGCTTGCCGTTGTAGCGCGCGCCGCCGCCGATCGTCAGGCCGAACGGAAGCTGGTAGGTGGTCCACAGCGTGAAGGCGCGCTTCGGGGTGTAGGCCAGCGAGGTCGAGCCGTCGGCCAGCACCGAGGGGCCGCTGAGCACGCGGGTGTTCATCGTCGTGAAGCCGGTGGTCACGCCCCAGTTGTCGGTGATCGCACCCGACACGCCGAGTTCGATGCCCTGCACGCGCTTCTTGCCGGTCTGGTAGTACTGCTGCGAGATCGAGTCCTGCACCACCTCGTTGCTGACGTCGGTGCGGTAGAGCGCGGCCGTCAGCGCCACGTGCTTGTTGAGCACGTCCCACTTGGTGCCGAGTTCGTAGGTCTTGGCCTTCTGCGGCAGGAAGTCGGTGCGCGCGGCGCTGTTGCCGGTGCCGCCTGCTGCGAGCTGGAAGTTGGCGCCGCCCGGAGGCTGTGCCGCCGTGCCGTAGGCCGCATAGACGCTGCCGTTCTCGGTCGGCTTGTAGACCAGGCCGATCTTGCCCGACCAGAGGCTGTCCGACAGCTTGAGGTTGGTCGGGGTCAGCGCGCCGGTGGTGGCGTTCAGTGCCGTCGAGTCGAACTTGGTCGAGTAGTGGTCGTAGCGCAGGCCGCCGGTCAGCATCCACTGCTCGTTGAACTTGACCGTGTCGAACACGTAGGCGCCGACGGTGGTGGTTTCGCCCGAGGTGGTGGTGCCGTTCTGGATGCGGTTGTAGCCGCCGAACACATAGGGATTCGGTGCGTAGACGTTGGCCGCCGGCCAGGCGCCGCTGTTGGTGAAGCCGGGCACGTTGAAGACCTTGACGTTCTGGCCGTAGTAGCCGTTCGAGTCCTGCTTCTCGCGGATCAGCTCGACGCCGGCATTGAGCGTGTGGCCCACGCTGCCGGTGTTGAACTTCGCGCTCACGTTAGTCTGGTTCGTGAAGATCGTGTTTTCCTGGTCCTTGTTGGTGGGCGAGCTGCGCGCCACGGTCCAGCCGAGGGGGAGGAACTGATTCGGCGTCAGCAGGTTGGCCGTGCTGCCCATGAACGAGGTCAGCAGGTAGTCCTGCTGCGTCTTGGCATAGCGCGTCGTGTTGCGGATCGTGATGTCCGGCGTCAGGTCGTGCTCGACGCGCGCGGTGAACATGTCGGTCGTGACGTTGTCGAAGTCCGCGCTGGTGCCGTAGAAGTTCTTCGAGCGCACCGGCGCGGCGTAGCTCAGGTAGCCGCGCTTCGGGTCGGGCGTCGAGTAGCCCGGCAGGCCGATGGTGGGCACGCCGCCGTCGGGGATGTTGTTCTGCTTGACGTGCACCAGATCGAAGTAGAAGCGCGTCGGGCTGTTCAGGCCCAGGGCCAGCGAGGGTGCGATCGCCCAGCGCTTGTTCTTCACGAAATCGCGGCCGGCCACGCCGGCGTCCTCGGCCACGGCGTTCAGGCGGAAGGCCGCACCGATGCCGTTCTCGCCGCTGAGCGATTTGTTCCAGTCGATGCTGCCGCGCTTGAAGTCGGCGCTGCCGAAGCCCAGCGAGCCCGTGAAGCTGTCGTCGAGCTTGGGCTTCTTGGTCACGAGGTTGATGTAGCCGGTGGGCGAGGTGCGGCCCACGTCGGTGCCCGAGGGGCCCTTCACGACTTCGACCTGGTCGATGTTGAAGGTGTCGCGCGAGATCGAGCCGACGTCGCGGATGCCGTCGACGAAGATCGCGCTCGAGCTGTCGAAGCCGCGCATGAACACCGCGTCGCCCGTGTTGGTGTTGCCGTTCTCCCCGAGGAAGAAGGTGCCCACGCCGGGGGTGTTGCGCAGCGCTTCGGTCAGCGTGGTGGCGCCCTGGTCGCGCAGCACCTGTTCCTTGATCACCTGCACGGTCTGCGGCGTGTTCACCAGCGGTGCCGTGAACTTGGGATTGGCCGAGGTGTCGGCCTTGAAGTCGGCGGCGACCGAGCCCTCGACGCGGATCTCGGGCAGCACGCGCGAGGGCTGCTGCTGGGCGATGGCGGGGGCGGAGAGGGCGATCAGCGTGGCGGCTGCGGCGCCCGAGACCTGGGGAACGGCGCGCGCGACAGCGTGCTTCCGGCTCTTGATATAGGAGTTGGCCATGAAGGTTCTCGAAGAAGGAAAAAACGGCCCTGAGAACTCGACTGGCGATGCCCTGCGCGCATGCCGAGGAGGCACCGGGGGCTGGCTGGGTGAGTTGACCTGCGGGAGGGCAAAGGTAAAAACCGTGTCAAATGATAATGTTTATCAATACGGGGCTTAGTACTTTTGCCGGCAGGCGCTTTGTAAAGTAGATACTTTGTTGCACTGAAGCAACTCTAATTCTGGGGGAATTGTTGACAGCGCGGAGTCGCTGGTAGGCATGCTGTCAGGCCTCCACGGAGGCTGGTGGGCCTCGCATGGCTCAGTACACGTCGCGCCTGTAGCGCCCCGAGCCGACCAGCTCGGCCCACAGCGCCTCGCCCGCGACCTGCCGCAGCGCCGCATCCACGCCCGCGGCCATCCCTTGCAGGCTGCCGCACACGTACACGGCCGCGCCACGCGCGAGCCATTCGCGCAGCGCATCGGCGCGCTGCAGCAGCCGGTGCTGTACGTAGAGCCGTTCGGCCTGGTCGCGCGAGAACACCATGTCGAGTTCCGTCAGCGCGCCTTCGCGCTGCCAGGCCTCGATCTCGTCGCGGCAGAGGAAGTCGTGCGCCGCGTGGCGTTCGCCGAACACCAGCCAGTTCTCGTGCCGGCCCGCCGCGACGCGCGCGCGCAGATGGGCGCGCAGGCCGGCCAGTCCGGTGCCGTTGCCGATCAGGATCAGCGGGCGCGAAGCATTGCCCTCGAGACGGAAGCCGCGGTGCGCGCGCAGGCGCAGCGCCACCGTGTCGCCGATGGCCAGCGTCGAGGTCAGATGGCCCGAGGCCATGCCCAGCGTGCCGTCGGGGTGCTGCTCCTGCCGCACCAGCAGCTGCAGTTCGCCGTCGGCGGACAGCGAGGCGATCGAGTAGTCGCGCGGTCGCGTGGGATCGCTCGCGACCGCCATCTGCACCAGGTCCCCCGAGTCCCAGGCCGGCATCGCGCCAGCCTGCGGCACCAGGCCGAGCAGGAAGACCGGTGCGCCCGCGCTGCCGGGATTGAGCAGGCTGCGATGCACGAGACGCCACGGAACGAAGGCGCTGCTTTCTTCCTCGTCGTGCGCGACCTCGGCATCTCCCCACTGGGCATGCCATGTGGCCAGCGCTTCGGGATCGCCGTTGTCGACCTCGACGCGCGCGAAGGAGGGCGTCGCGCCCCGGCCTCGCAGCCAGTCGTCGAGCTGGCGCCCGAAGCCGCAGAAGTTCGCGTACTGGCGGTCGCCCAGGGCCAGCACCGCATAGCGCAGCGCGGACAGATCGGGCTGCTCGGCCATCGCCTTTTCGGCGAACAGGCTGGCGCCATCGGGCGCATCGCCTTCGCCATAGGTGCTGGCCACGAACAGCGCCTGCCGCGCGTCGCGCAGGGTGGTGGCGTCGAGCGCATTGAGCTCCATCACGCGCACCGGCGTGCCGGCCGCACGCAGGCGGCGCGCGGTCTGCCAGGCGATGGCCTCGGCCTGGCCGGTCTGGCTGGCGAACAGCACCAGTGTCGATGGCACCGTGCCATCGCCCGCCAGCGCCTGCGCGGCGCGCGCGGTGGCCGCGACGGCGCGGCGTTCGCGCGTGTAGATCGCCAGGCACATCGCGCCGTAAGCGGCCACGGTGGAGCCCGCGGCCAGCGCGCGCAGCAGCGTGTCGTTCATGCGGAGGCGGTCCGTTCGGTCCAGGCCGGGGTCGCGCGCAGGCTCGGCGGTCCGTCGCCGTCCGCCGCATGCGCGACGAACAGCGCCGCGATGCCGCGCGCCTCGGCGAAGGCGAAGCCTTCCTCGGGCCCGAGCACCGTCAGCACCGTGGCCAGCGCGTCGGCGTGCATGCACTGCGCGTGCAGCACCGTGACGCTCGCGAGCCCGGCGGGCACGGGTTCGCCGTTGCGCGGATCGATGGTGTGCGACCAGCGGCGGCCTGCGTGCTCGCGCTGGTGCCAGCGGTCGCCGGAGGTGGCGATCGCGAGGCCGTCGAGCGCCACGTGCACCGGCGCGGGCAATTCGCCGTCGACCTGCACGCGCCATGGCTGTCCGCCGGGACGGCGGCCCACGCCGCGCAGCTCGCCGCCGATCTCGAACAGGAAGTCCTCGAGGCCCAGCGCCTCCAGGGCCTCGACGCCGTGATCGACCGCGAAGCCCTTGGCGATGCCCGACAGATCGAGCGCGAAGCCGCCAGGCTGGGTCAGCGTGGCCGTTGCGTCATCGGCCATGTCGAAGGCGAGCTTTCGCCAGCCCGTGCGCTCGCGCGCCACTTCAAGGGCGTCCGTGTCGATGGGGCCATCGTTTGCATCGGGGCCGAAACCCCAACTGGCGACCAGCGCGCCGACCGTCGGATCGATCGCGCCGCCGCTGTCCTCGGCCCATTGCAGCGCGCAGGCCATCACGCGCGCGAACTCGGCCGACAGCGTGTGCCGCGTGCCCGCCGACGCGCGGTTGAAGCGCGAGATCTCGGCGTCGGCCTCCCAGTGGCTCATCTGCGCGATCACGCGCGCCAACGCCGGCTCGACCGCCTCCCGCACCGCGGCGAGCGGCCGCATGGCCGGGTTGTCGAAGCGCAGCGACCAGGTCGTGCCCATGGTCCGGCCGGCCAGCTGGTGCAGGCGGGCCGGATCGGCGAGGCGCGGCACGACCGCGTCGGCGTAGCCGCCGTGCCAGGAACTGCGGGAGGCGAACGAAATGCCCAAGGCGGTGCGCGAAACGTCGCTCGGGTTCAGGGCATCACTTCGAGCGTGGCCGCATAGCTCAGGCGGCGCTCCTTGGCGTTCGGCACGGTGGTCTTGTTGTCGCGCGTGGACACGTCGAGCCAGTACATGCCGGCACTCGGCCAGGTCACGCTGAACTGGCCCTTGTCGTCGGTCTTGACCTTGAACTCCTCGAGCTTGTCGCGGTACTGCGTGTTGCCCGCGGTCACCGTCACTTCGAGGTCCTTGGCAGGCTGGCCGTCGAGCTGCAGCGTGAAGCTGGCCTTCTCGCCCTTCACGAGGTCGGTCGGGCTGCCGCTGGCGATCAGCTCCAGGCCCTGGCCGATCGGCTTCAGCGCCGAGGGCTTGCCCACGGTGACGAAGGTCTCGATGCGGCCCGCCGACTGGGTGATGGTCACGTCCTGCGCGTCGGCCGGGATTTCCTTGGCGATGGTCTCGGGCGTGCCGCGTGCGCGCTTGTTCTGGCCGGTGGCCTTGTCCTTCCAGCTCGCGAAGGCGCCGCCGTTGATCACGGCGATGCGGTAGGTGCCGGGCTGCGCGACCGGCACGTCGAACACGTTGCGCTGCTTGAGCTTGGCTTCGCTCTCGGGCTTGATGGCGCTGCCGTCGGGCGCGGTGATCTGCAGGCCCTCGAGGCGCAGCGGCGCATGGTTGGCGACGAACAGGTCGTTCGACACCGCGGCATCGACGCTGACCGTGTCGGCCTTCGAGAACACAGTGCCCGAGGGCAGCAGCCAGGCGTTGTGCGCGTGGGACAGCGGGGCGATGGCGACGAAGGCGGCGGCAATGGCGGCGGCGCGCAGGCGGAGGGTGTTCATGGCGATTCCTTGAGATGGGGCTGCGAAGGTGCGGGGCGGTGCGGCGGTCAGGGCTTGAGCTCGAGCTTGATCTCGCCCAGTTCTTCCTTGCCCGAAGCGCTCGGCTGCGAGGCGCTTGTCGGCGGCCACTGGAACGGGATGCTCACGACCTCGCGGCCGCCGACTTCGCGTGCGGCTTCCACCACCAGCTTGTAGCTGCCCGGCGCCAGTTGCGGCATCGGCGCGCTGCCGTCGCTGAAGTTCAGCTGGTGCTTGCCCGCGGGCTTGGTCGCGCCGGTCACGCCGTCGATCGGCACCGACAGGTCGCGGCCGCCGCGGCGCCACCACTGGCGCATGTCCTTGAGCCACTTGGTGCCTTCGCCCTCGGGGTTGTTGGTCTTGGTGCGCACGTCGTACCAGACCGCCAGCGTGCCGGCCACGGTGTTGTCGGCGCGCTCGATCCAGGTCGCGATATAGGGGCGGTGGTACTCCGACACGTTGAGGCGCGGCACCTCGATGTTGACGCCGAGGCTGGCCGAGAAGGCCGGGGCGGCGAAGAGCGCCGACATGGCGAGCGGTGCGAGCGAGTAGCGGATGTGCACGAGAGGAACCTCTTTCACGAAACGGACGAAACCAAAGTCAGTGGATGAAAAGCAGCGCGAGCAGCACCGGCACCACCAGCCCCATGCCCACCATCGGCCAGGTGAAGGGGCGGTTGCCCGCATGCATCTTGAGGATGAACAGGCCGGTGATCGAGAAGACCAATGCAGCGCCCGCGAAGATGTCGATGAACCAGCTCCAGGCGGTGCCGGTGTTGCGGCCCTTGTGCAGGTCGTTGAAGTAGGAGAGCCAGCCGCGGTCGGTGCGCTCGTACTCGGCCTCGCCGTCGGCCAGGCTCAGGCGCAGCCAGGCGTCGCCGCCGGGGCGGGGCAGCGACAGGTAGATCTCGTCGTCCGACCATTCGGCCTCGCGGCCGGCGGTGTCGATGTCCCAGCGCTGGCGCGCCCAGGCCTGGAGTTCGGCGGGCAGCGCGGCCTTGCCCTTGAGCGCGGTGTTCGACTTGACCTCGGCCATGGCCGATTCGAGGCGGGTGCGCAGCGCCTCGTCGATCGTCGCGTGCAGCCGCGTGACCTGCGGCTTGCCCTCGATCTGGCCCGCGTGGTTGAGCGTGAAGCCGGTGACGCTGAACAGCACCATGCCGATCAGGCAGATGGCGGAGCTGACCCAGTGCCATTCGTGCAGGGTCTTGAGCCAGTAGGCACGGCGGCGGTTGTCGGTCGGGGCGGCATTCATTGGCGGCCGGCATTTTAGGCTCGCAAATGAGAATTGATTTCGTTTGGCAATCGGGCCCGACCCTTGCCGAGGCGGTCGATCCCTCGGAATCGAAGGTAAATCCTTTGTCTTATGCTATCGATTCAATAGCGTGTGAAGTTTGGTAAAGCGAAACGCCGGGCCAAAAAAAGCGGGACCGAAGTCCCGCAGTTGTTCGTGGCGTGCCGTGCGGCTTGCGAGGGCGAGGCTTACTCGAGTTCGCCCATCTGCGACTGCAGGTAGTTCTGCAGGCCGACGCGGTCGATCAGGTCGATCTGGGTTTCGAGGAAGTCGATGTGCTCCTCGGTGTCGTCGAGGATTTCCTGCAGCAGGTCGCGCGAGACGTAGTCGCGCACCGATTCGCAATGCGCGATGCCGTCCTTGATCGTGGCCTGCGCGCCGGTCTCGGCGCCGAGGTCGCAGCGCAGCAGTTCGGGCACGTCTTCGCCGATGTTCAGCTTGCCGAGGTCCTGCAGGTTCGGCAGGCCGTCGAGCATGAAGATGCGGTCCATCAGCTTGTCGGCATGCTTCATTTCGCCGATCGATTCTTCGTATTCCTTCTTGGCCAGCTTGTCGAGGCCCCAATGCTTGAGCATGCGGTAGTGAAGGAAATACTGGTTGATCGCAGTCAACTCGTTCTTGAGCTGCGCCTGCAGATGCTCGATGACCTTGGGATCGCCCTTCATGGTGTTTTTCCTTGTTATGAAAGCAGTAAAGGCCGCGATTGTCGGAGCGCGAAGGAGGGTGGCGCAAGCAAAGCCATGCATTCGCGCTCTGCATGCGTTTGATGCTGATACACGTTCGTATCCGGAGGGGGATTCATGCCGCCTGGCATGCGGTCCGCCCATCGCAAGACATAGGGGGGCGCAATGCATTTAATAGCTATGAACTATTGAATGATGTCATTTGGTAGCTATACTCATGGTTCGCTTTTTTCATCACCACCAAGGAAACCAGCAATGTCCCTGATCAACACCCAAGTCCTGCCCTTCAAGACCCAGGCCTACCTCAACGGCAAGTTCATCGATGTGTCCGACGAGACGCTCAAGGGCAAGTGGTCCGTGCTGATCTTCATGCCGGCGGCTTTCACCTTCAACTGCCCGACCGAAGTCGAAGACGCGGCCGACAACTACCCCGAATTCCAGAAGCTGGGTGCCGAGGTCTACATCGTGACCACCGACACGCACTTCTCGCACAAGGTCTGGCACGACACCTCGCCGGCCGTCGGCAAGGCCAAGTTCCCGCTGGTGGGCGACCCGACCCACACGCTGACCAACAATTTCGGCGTGCACATTCCCGAAGAAGGCCTGGCACTGCGCGGCACCTTCGTGATCAATCCCGAAGGCATCATCAAGACTGCCGAAGTGCACTCCAACGAGATCGCCCGCGACGTCAAGGAAACCCTGCGCAAGCTCAAGGCAGCGGTCTACACCGCCGCCCACCCGAACGAAGTCTGCCCGGCCAAGTGGAATGAAGGCGACAAGACCATCGCCCCGTCGTTCGACCTCGTCGGCAAGATCTAAGGCGCTCCGCGCGAAAGCCCGGGCGCTCACGAGGCCCCCGGGCTTTCTTGTCCCCAGTTGATAGTTTCCAGTTATCGAAAGAGAGTTCCTCATGCTCGACGCCAGCACCAAAGCCCAATTGAAGAGTTACCTCGACCGCGCCACGCAGCCGATCGAGATCGTCGCCTCGCTCGACGACAGCAAGGCCTCGGACGAAGTGCTGTCGCTGCTGAAGGACGTGGCGGAAGCCTCGCCGCTGGTCCGCCTGAGCGAAAGCCGCGACGACAACCACCGCAAGCCCTCGTTCTCGGTCAACCGCCCGAGCGAAAACCACGGCCCGCGCTTTGCCGGCCTGCCGATGGGCCATGAATTCACCTCGCTGATCCTCGCGCTGCTGCAGATCGGCGGCTACCCGCCGAAGGTGGAGCAGGCCGTGCTCGACCAGATCAAGGCGCTTGACGGCGATTTCGAGTTCGAGATCTACGTCTCGCTGACCTGCCACAACTGCCCCGACGTGGTCCAGGCGCTGAACCTGATGGCGGTGCAGAACCCGCGCATCCGCACCACGATGATCGAGGGCGGCACCTTCCAGGAAGAAGTGAAGGAACGCCAGGTGATGGCCGTGCCCACCGTGTTCCTCAACGGCACCGAGTTCGGCCAGGGCCGCATGAGCCTGGAAGAGATCCTCGCGAAGATCGACAACAGCGGCGTCGAGCGCGAAGCCAAGAAGATTGCCGCCAAGGACCCGTTCGACGTGCTGATCGTCGGCGGTGGCCCCGCGGGCGCCGCGGCGGCCGTGTATGCCGCGCGCAAGGGCATCCGCACCGGCGTGGCCTCCGAGCGTTTCGGCGGCCAGGTGCTCGACACCATGGGCATCGAGAACTTCATCTCGATCAAGGAGACCGAGGGACCGAAGTTCGCCCATGCGCTCGAGGAGCACGTGCGCGACTACGAGGTCGACATCATGAACCTGCAGCGCGCCAAGGCGTTGATTCCGGGCGAGGGCCTGATCGAGGTGCAGCTCGAGAGCGGCGCGTCGCTCAAGAGCAAGTCCGTGATCATCTCGACCGGTGCGCGCTGGCGCAACATCAACGTGCCCGGCGAGCACGAGTTCAAGAACAAGGGCGTGGCCTATTGCCCGCACTGCGACGGTCCGCTGTTCAAGGGCAAGCGCGTGGCCGTGATCGGCGGCGGCAACTCGGGCGTCGAGGCGGCGATCGACCTGGCCGGTATCGTGGGCCATGTCACGCTGATCGAGTTCGACACGCAGCTGCGCGCCGACGCCGTGCTGCAGCGCAAGCTGCACAGCCTGAAGAACGTCGACGTGTTCACCAACGCGCAGACCACCGAGATCACCGGCGACCAGAAGGTCAACGGCCTGGTCTACAAGGACCGCGCGACCGGCGAAGCCAAGCGCGTCGACCTCGAGGGCGTGTTCATCCAGATCGGCCTGGTGCCCAACACCGACTGGCTCAAGGGCACGATCGAACTGTCGAAGCACGGCGAGATCGTGGTGGATGCGAAGGGCCAGACCTCGGTGCCCGGCGTGTTCGCCGCGGGTGACGCGACCACGGTGCCGTTCAAGCAGATCATCATCGCGGCCGGCGACGGAGCGAAGGCGGCACTCGGTGCATTCGATCACCTGATCCGTACTTCAGCCCCAGCTTGAGTGGGTACATCGGCGGTCAGATGAGAATTATTCTCATAAAATAGTTTTCAGAGGCTCGCGCGCCGCGCACCGCGGCGAGAACACCAAGAAAAGGGAACCGAGCCTCCCGCCGCCAGCCAGGTCAGCCGCGCAGCTTCCGCTGCGCCGAGGTCCAGCAAGCCGTTGTCCATTCCAACGCTTGCCGGACCTTTTTCGTGGCCGCCACCTCTACACGTTTCTCGCGCTTCGAGCGCCCGTTCTCCTCTTCTTCCTCTTCCCGACCCGTGCGCGCGCGCCGCGCGCTGCTGCCCTGGCTGATCGCCAGCGGCTTCGGCGCCGCGGCGTCGGCCTGGGCCCAGCAGCCACCCCCGCAGCAGGTCGCCGCGCTCGGCGAGATCGTGGTCAGCGGCTCGCGCTCCGAACAGGAGAAGGACGCGCTGCCGGTCAGCGTCGAAGTGCTCAACCGCGAGACCCTCGAGTCCAAGCAGATCAACGACATCCGCGACGCGGTGCGCGACCTGCCGAACGTCTCGGTCAAGCGCTCGCCGGCACGCTTCGGGCTCGCGCAGGGCAACACCGGCCGCGACAACAATGCCGGCTTCAACATCCGCGGCCTCGACGGCAACCGCGTGCTGCTGCTGACCGACGGCATCCGCACGCCGCGCAGCTACGTCTTCAGCGCCAATGCCTTCGGCCGCGACTACTTCGACATCGGCCTGATCGAGCGCATCGAGATCCTCAAGGGCCCGGCCTCCGCGCTCTACGGCTCCGACGGCCTCGCGGGCCTGGTCAACTTCATCACGCGCGATCCGTCCTCGTTCCTGCGCGACGGCCGCAGCTTCGGCGGCAGCGCCAGCCTGGGCTACAGCGGCGACGACAACGGACGGCGCGCCGGCGTCACGCTCGCGGGCAAGCCCAACGAGACCTTGCAGTGGCTGCTCTCGGCCAACCTCGGCCGCTCGCACGAGCTCGAGAACCGCGGCAGCTACAACGCGCCCAACGCCGACCGCACCACGCCCAACCCGCAGCGCGACCGCAGCGGCGCGCTGCTGGCCAAGGTCATCCTCACGCCGAATGCCGACCAGCGCCACGGCTTCACCTTCGAGCACATCGAGAAGGCCAGCCGCTACGACCTGCTGTCGGGCCTCGCGAAGCCGCCCTATGCCTCGACCTCGGTGGTCGGCCTCAACGCCCGCACCGACCTGCAGCGCGACCGCTTCACCTACGACGGCCGGCTGCGGCTCAACGCGGTGATGGCCGACAGCCTGCAGGCCACGGTGAGCTACCAGAAGTCGAAGTCGCGCGAGTACATCTTCGAGGACCGCTTCAGCGCCGCCGACCGCTCGCGCGACGTCACCTACGACGAGAGCACCTGGCAGTTCGGCCTGCAGGCCGACAAGCTGGTGCGCACCGGCGACTGGGCCCAGAAGATCACCTACGGCTTCGACTACGCGCGCACCAACGTCGAGAACCTGCAGACCGGCCTGGTGCCGCCCGCGGGCGAGAGCTACCCGCTTAAGCGCTTCCCCGACACGCGCGAGACCTCCTCGGCCTTCTACGTGCAGGACGAGTTCATCCACGACCGCTGGAGCATCACGCCCGGCATCCGCTTCGACCGCTTCTCGCTCGATGCCGACCAGGCCGGCTTCAGCGCACAGGCGGTCTCGCTGTCGGGCTCGGCGGTCTCGCCCAAGCTCGGCGTGCTGTTCCGCGCCACGCCGCAATGGAGCGTCTACGGCAACTACGCCTCGGGCTTCAAGGCGCCCAACGCGTTCCAGGTCAACAACTTCTTCGAGAACACGATCTCGGGCTACCGCACGATCCCGAACCCCAACCTCAAGCCCGAGAAGAGCCAGAACGTCGAGCTCGGCGTGCGCGGGCGCACCGGCCTGCTGAACTTCGACGTCGCCGCCTTCACCGGCAACTACAAGGACCTGATCGAGAACGACCGCCAGGTCGGCGGCGTGTTCGGCTCGCGCGTGAACCCGGCCACCTTCCAGTCGGTCAACATCGGCCGCGCGCGCATCAGCGGCTTCGAGGTCAAGGGCGAGCTCGACTTCACCGACAACGGCAATGGTTTCTCGGTGCCCTTCGCCTGGGGCCAGACGCGCGGGCGCGACCGCAGCAACAACCGGCCGCTGAACTCCATCGATCCGCGCAAGATCAACCTCGGCCTGGCCTACAAGGCGCCGGCCTGGTCGGTGCGGCTCGACGCGGTGCACCATGCGGCCAAGAAACGCTCCGACGTGGATGGGGCCGAGATCACCACCGGCGGCGTGCAGTTCCTCACGCCCTCAGCGACCACGCTGGACCTGAGCGCCCAATGGCGCATCAACCGCGACCTGCGCCTGAACGCCTCGATCACGAACCTCACGAACAAGCGCTACTGGATGTGGAGCGACGTGCGCGGCCTGACCTCCACCGCGCTGATCCGCGACGCCTACACGCAGCCGGGACGCAGCTTCAACGTCTCGCTCGTGGCCGACTTCTGAGCCACCGAATTCAACCCAGGAAGGACCACCAACGATGAATGCCGACGACATCCGCCACCGTTTCGCCGAGCTGCGCGCCAAGGGCATGCGCCACAAGGACGCCGCGGCGGCCATGGGGCTGGCCGAGGGCGCCGCGATCGCGGCCCATGCGGGCGCGCACGACCAGGCCCTGCGCGCCACGCCGCTGCGCGGGCCGTGGCTCGCGCTGCTGCAGTCGCTCGAGGCCTGCGGGCCGCTGCTGGCGCTCACGCGCAACGAGACCACGGTGCACGAGAAAACCGGCATCTACGAGAAGCTCTCGGGCGGCGAGGCCATGGGGCTCGCGCTCGGCGAGGCGATCGACCTGCGGCTGTTCTTCAGCCGCTGGCACGCGGGCTTCGCGGTGGACGAGGCGGCCGCCAACCCCGGCGTGCCGTCCTCGCTGAGCCTGCAGTTCTTCGACGCGCACGGCCTGGCGGTGCACAAGATCTTCGTGCGCGAGGCCACCGACCGCGGCGCGCTGCAGGCGGTGATCGATGCGCATGCGGCGCCGGAGCTTCAGGTGGCGTTCAAGCCGGCCGAGCCCAAGCCCGCGCCGCGCGCCGACGCCGCCATCGACGCCGGCGCGCTGGCCGAGGCCTGGCGCGGCATGCAGGACACGCACGAATTCTTCGGCCTGCTCAAGAAGTTCGATGCCGAGCGCCAGCAGAGCTTCCGGCTCACCGAGGGCGAGTTCACGCAGCGCGCCGCGCTGCATGCGGTGGGCGACCTGCTGCAGGAAGCGGCCTTCAGCGGTACGCCGATCATGGTCTTCGTGGGCAGCCCCGGCTGCATCCAGATCCACACCGGGCCGGTGGTGCGCGTCGAGCCGATGGAGATGCCGGCGCGTGGCGACGCTGCGCCGATGCGCTGGCTCAACGTGCTCGACCCGGGCTTCAACCTGCACCTGCGCGAAGACCGTATCGCGAGCGTGTGGATCGTCGAGAAGCCCACCAGCGACGGCCACGTGACCTCGGTCGAGGCCTTCGACGGCGAGGGCGAGCTGATGGCGATGTTCTTCGGCGCGCGCAAGCCTGGCGTGCCCGAGCGCGAGGACTGGCGCCAACTGGTGCGCGGGCTTGCGCGGCTGCCCGCGACGGCACCGGCCGCCTGATCGCGCGGACGTTTTTCTCCTTGCCCCACGTTTTTTCTCCATGACCGAAGAACGCATCTCCTCCTCCCTCGTCCGTCGCCGCGACGCGCTGCGCCTCGCCGCCGCGGCCTCGCTCGGCGCTACCGCGCTGCCCCTGTTCGCCCAGTCGCCCGAGGCGAAGAAACTGCCGCGGCTCATCACCGTGAGCGGCGCGATCACCGAGGTGGTGTACCTGCTCGGCGCCGAGGGCCAGCTCGTCGGCACCGACACCACCAGCCTCTATCCGGCCGCGGCGCGCGGCACGCCGAAGGTCGGCTACATGCGGCAGCTCTCGGCCGAGGGGCTGCTGTCGCTCAAGCCCGATGCCGTGATCGCCACCAACGAGTCGGGCCCGCCGGTGGTGCTCGACCAGGTGCGCTCGGCCGGCGTCAAGGTCGAGATCGTGCAGGCCGACCACAGCTGGGGCGAGGTGCAGCGCAAGATCCAGGTGGTGGGACGCGCCGCGGCCCGCGAGGCGCAGGCGCGCGCGCTGCAGGTGAAGCTCGATGCCGAATGGGCGCAGGTGCAGCAGCGCGTGGCGGCCGCCCAGGGGCGCAAGCCGCGCGTGCTGTTCGTGCTCTCGCACAGCGCGAGCCCGCAGGTGTCGGGCGAGAAGACCGCGGCGCACGCGGTGATCGGCTATGCGGGCGGCGTCAATGCGCTCGGCGGCTTCGAGGGCTACCGGCCGATGACGGCCGAGGCCATGGCCACCGCTGCGCCCGACATCGTCATGACCAGCGACCAGAGCATCGAGGCCCATGGCGGCATCGAGCGCTTCTGGCAGCGGCCCGAACTGGCGCTCACGCCCGCGTTCAGGAAGCGCTCGCTGGTCACGCTCGACGCCTTGCTGCTGCTGGGCTTCGGCCCGCGCATGCCGGCGGCGATCGCCGAGCTGCATCCGAAGTTCATGGCCGCGGTGGCATGAGCCAGCGCTTCCCGCCGCGGGCCGTGCTGGCCGGCTGCGCGCTGCTCCTCGCCTTCGCGCTGGCGCTCGGCGCGGTGTCGGGCGCCTACGCGATCAGCCTGCCGCAGCTCTGGAACGTGCTGAGCTCGCTGGGGCAGGGCGCCGCGGCCGACAGGTCGCCCGAATACCTGGTGTTCGTCAACATCCGCCTGCCGCGCCTGGTGCTCGGCGTGGCGGCCGGCGCGGGCCTGGGCATGGCGGGCACGCTGATGCAGGGCCTGTTTCGCAACCCGCTGGCCGACCCCGGCCTGGTGGGCATCAGCAGCGGCGCCGCGCTGGCGGCCGGCGTGACCATCGTGCTGGGCGCCTGGTTCATGCCGGTGCTGCCGCGCACGCTCGGCAGCTGGACGCTGGTGGTGATGGCCTTCGGCGGCGGCCTCTCGGTCACCTTGCTGATCTACGCGCTGTCGCGCAGCGAGGGCGGCACGCGCATGGCGCTGATGCTGCTCGCGGGCATCGCGGTCAATGCGCTGGCGGGCGCGGGCCTCGGCTTCCTCAGCGTGATGGCCACCGACGAGCAACTGCGCAGCCTGCAGTTCTGGCTGCTCGGCAGCCTGGGCGGCGCGCGCTGGAGCGCGGTGATCCTGGTCGGCGTGGCGGTGCTGCTGTCCTGCGTGGCGGCGGCCTCGCTGGCCGCACCGCTCAACGCCATCGCGCTGGGCGAATCGCAGGCGGCGCTGCTGGGCGTGGACGTGGAGCGCATCAAGCGGCGCGCCATCGTCGTCACGGCGGTGGCGGTGGGCGCCGTGACGGCCACCACCGGGATCATCGGCTTCATCGGCCTGATCGCGCCGCACTGGGTGCGCATGGTGGCCGGGCCCGATCACCGGGTGGTGCTGCCGGCCTCGGCGCTGCTGGGCGCTGCGCTGGTGCTGGTGGCCGACACGGTGGCGCGCACCGCGATGGCGCCGGCCGAGCTGCCGCTGGGCGTGCTCACGGCCTTCATCGGCGTGCCGATGTTCCTGCTGATGCTGCGGCATTTCCGGGGGCGCATATGAAGGCGCCGGACCTGAACCTCGGGCTGCGCTGCGAGGATGCCGAGGTAAGCATCGGCGCCAAGGCGCTGCTCTCGCGGGCCACGGTGCAACTGGCGCCGGGGCGGGTGACGGCGATCCTCGGCCCGAATGGCG
>NZ_JBZAYE010000959.1:0-2023 GCF_058244205.1 Variovorax sp. 20P10.2.4 | reverse complement strand
AGCTCGATGCGGGGCTCACCATGCCCTTCACCTTCATGCAGAGCCAGCCCGCGCTGGCACTGGCCGAGGTCGGCCGCTGCCTGGGCTGGCGCGGCGACGGCAGTTTCGTGCTGAACCGCGATGCGGAGCAACTGCTGCGACTGGTGGTGCACGGCGCGGGGGCCGATGGCCTGCTGCTGGGCCAGGTCGAAGAGGCCGGTGGCGCCTTGCCGATGCGCTCGGAATGGTGGCGGCTGCTGCCGGCCTGAGAGACCGGCGGCGCGCTCAGCCCGCGATCGACCGGCGCAGGTTCTCGCGCGCGCGGACCTCGAGCAGGGCGTGCATGCGCGGCGTGGCGTAGATCGCGTCGCGGTCGAGGAAGCGTTGCAGGATCTCGCGCCGGCGCGGCAGGCGGATCTCGAGCGGCACGAAGGCGTATTCACGCCCGACCTGCTGCTCGTACTCGTCGAAGCGCGCGCGCTCGGCGCCGAGGATCGAGAGGTCGATGTCGATCAGCAGTTCGGCATCGCGGCCCTCGGGCACGGCATCGTGGCGCGTGGCCATCACGAGGTCGTGCACGCGCTGCGCCGCGTCCTCGCCGGCCTCGAAGCTGCGCAGCGCCTCGAGCGCCCAGCCGGCGCTGCGTGCCTCGTTGTCGTGCGCATGCACGTCGTAGATCGCGTCATGGAACCACAGCGCGAGCGCCACTTCGCCGGGGTGTTGCGCGGCGGCCTGCTCGCGCTCGAACCAGGCCAGGCATTCGCCGAGGTGCTGCAGCGTGTGGTAGTGGCGCTGCGGCTCGGCATAGCGGCGCTGCAGCTCGTCGCACAACGCATCGCGCTCGGGCGTGCCGGGGTGCGCGATGCCGAGCGCGCGCCAGGCGGCGTGCCAGTTGGCCCGCAGGGCCGCGCTCGACAAGGGCGTCATCGCGTGGCCCTCACTGCGGCAGCGGCATCGGTTGCCGCGGCGAGGAGGCGGGCGGCAGCGGTTGCGAGGCCGCCGGCTCGGTCGGCGTCGATTGCAGGGGCAGCGGCATCGGTTGCGCATCGAGCCTCGGCTGCGAGCGCAGCGGCGCGGGGGCCGGCGCGAGCACCGGCTGCGGCGCCGGCGCATAGCCCATCGCCGCCTTGACCTCGTTGCCGAGGTCGAGCACCGACATCGCGTAGTAGCTGCTCCAGTTGTAGCGCGTAATCACGTAGAAGTTGCGCGTGCCCGCTACGTAGGTCGGCGCGGCGTTGGCGCCGTTCTGCAGTTCGATCAGCGCGAGCAGGCCGCGATGGCGCTGGCCTTCGCCATCGGGCACCGCGCCCGCGGCCACGAAGCTGTCGGCGCTGAAGCTCGGCAGGATGTCGGGCGCCAGCAGGATGTCCTTGCGCAGCCGCGACTCGTCGAAGCGCACCGGGTAGATCGCGGGCATGCCCGGCTGCCAGCCGAAGGCCTTGAAGTAGCTGGCCACCGAACCGATCACGTCGGCCGTGTTGTTGACCAGGTCGATGCGTCCGTCGCCGTCGAAGTCGACCGCGTACTTGGCGATGCTGCTCGGCATGAACTGCGGCATGCCCATCGCGCCCGCGTAGCTGCCCAGCGGCACCATCGGGTCGTCGGCGGTGCGGCTCTCGGTGCTCAGGAAGCTCTCGAGCTCGCCGCGGAAGAAGGCCTGGCGCTCGGCCGCGCGCGGATGGCCCTGCGGGAAGTCGAAGGCCAGCGTGGCGAGCGCATCGATGACGCGGAAGTTGCCCATGTTGCGGCCGTAGATGGTCTCCACGCCCACGATGCCCACGACGATCTCGGGCGGCACGCCGTAGGTGGCCTCGGCGCGCGCGAGCAGGTCGGCATTGGCGCGCCAGAAGCGCACGCCCGCGGCGATGCGCGTGGCGTCGATGAAGCGGCTGCGGTAGACCTGCCAGTTCTTCACCGTGCCCACCGGTCCCGGCAGCATCAGCCGCGGCACGTTGGGCAGGAAGCGCGCGCCGCCGATGGTGGCGCGCACCCATTGGCGGTCCAGGCCCCGGCGCGCCGCCACCTCGTCGGCGAAGCGCATCGC